>JADZFJ010000414.1 GCA_020849935.1 Crocinitomix sp.
ATTTGAATATCTGTTAACAGGTGCAAACGCATCAAATCCTCCTCTAAAGCGGCATTTATATTGAGTGGATTATCATAGAAATAAAATAAATCGTCAAAATAAGTGGTTAAATCCAAATCTGAGTCTTCTAAAACCTCCCCAATAAATTCTATTCGTTGCTCAATGATCGTTTGCTTATCCGGAGTTTGCGACCAAACCACGGAGGTAACATATATCGTGAAAATTGTTAGGAAAAACTTCATTTTAGTCAAAAGAAAATTTTAAGCCAGCAGAAGGACTCATGCCCAACGTACTGTGCCAATTAGCAGACATATCAAACTGAAATTTATCGAGGGCAAGGCCAAAACCAAAAGCAGATTGGAATGGAAATGAATTGATACCTAAGCGAATATAAACGATGTCGTGGGGATGAATTTCTAATCCTGTTTTTACATTGATCGGATTGATAATGGTTTTTTCCGCTTCGAGCGACCAACTAATTTTTTTACTAAAAAGATACGTAAGTCCTAATCCGAACCTAGTTGGCAAACGCTCATCTTCCAATTCTGCTAATTTAGTCCGTGAAATATTTTGAACTCGCACCCCAAATTGCAATGATTTATTGGCTTCGTAATAAATTCCAAGGGTTCCAGAAGCTGTATTTTTGGTGCCATAATTTTCGCCGAGTTGAATCCGATGATAATTTAAGCCGACTCCCCCATAAAACTTATCCGAAAGTTTGACGCCGTAAACCACCCCCGCTTGAATTTCTCGGTAAAGTGAAAATCCTGTTTGCTGAATTTGAACCCCGAAATTTCCATTCTTTTTGCCCTTGTGCGCATAGACAATGGCTTGAGAGGAAATTTCTTTTACCAAAAATCGATTTTCATAATTAAGACCGATGGATGTTTTATCAAGCGCACCTAATGCACCTGGATTATTATAAACCGAATAAACATCATTTAACGTTAACCCAACGCCTCCCATGCTAATTGATCTTGCTCCTACTTGAGGATAGATTTGCGCATTGAGCGAAACAGTTGTTAAACAAGCGATTAAAACAAATATTCTTTTCATTGGTAGGAAAGTTAGTAATTATGTCTGAAACCATATTCGATTCGACACAAAATTTGTAGATTTATTGACGATTTCATAACAGATGAATATAACTTCGACCAAGCCGCTAAAAATTTTTAATGCCTCAGCAGGGAGTGGTAAAACATACACCTTGGTGCAAGAATATTTGCGGATTGTGCTCCACAGCGACAATCCCCTAAAATTCCAATCGATTTTGGCGATGACCTTTACCAATAAGGCGGCGAATGAAATGAAAGAACGAATTTTGGAAGGGTTAATTCAATTAGGAAAACCAGTTCATGATAAAAATGAAAATGAATTGGCCTTTCTAATTGATACGTCTAAAAATATGAACTTGTCGCCAAGTATTGTAGAGGAACGTTCTGCCAAAATTTTAAATCGCATTTTGCACAATTACAGTGCTTTTTCGATTATGACCATCGATAAATTTACGCATAAGGTCATTCGAACCTTTGCGAAGGACTTGAATATTTCGATTGATTTTGATGTGGAATTGGATTTGCAAAAATTGCGAAAAAATGTCACCGATCTTTTATTTGATCAAATTGGGCGAGATGCGGATTTAACGGCGTTGATGATGCGTTATGCGAATACGAATTTGGCGGATGACAAATCGTGGAATTTCGCGCAGCAATTATACGATTTTAGTAATGAGATTTTCAAAGAAGAAGCCATAAAGGCAATCGACCTATTAAAAAAATTAAGTCCTGCCGATTTTTTGAAAGTTCAAAATGACCTTGTCTTAGAAAACAAAAAAATTGGTGATTCGTTGATTCGAAATGCACAAGAAGCCTTGGATTTAAGTTTGTCAAAAGGTTTAACAACAACTGATTTTCAAGGGTTGAGTCGTTCGGTGATTACGTATTTCTCTAAATTGGCAAAATTGCACGAATTTGAACCACCAAGCGACCAATTAAGGAAATACGTAGAGGCCAATAAATGGGGGCACGAAAAAAGTCCAAACAAATCAATTGCAGATGGAATTGGGGATTTGTTAGGTCAGTATTTTAATCAAATTTTAACCGTTTTTGAAGGGCCATTTAAGACCTATATCATTAACAAAGAGATTCTTAAAAACCTCAACAACCTTTCGCTTTTAAATCACCTGGTAAGTATGGTGGAGCAAATTAAGGAGGAAGAAAATATATTATTGATTTCAGACTTTTACAAAAAAATTGCCGAAATCATCACCGAAGAACCTGTGCCATTTATTTACGAGCGACTTGGCGTACGGTATCAACATTTTTTGTTGGACGAGTTTCAAGACACCTCGTACATGCAGTGGATTAATATGATTCCATTGGTTCACAATTCCTTGGCTTCGCAAAATAGTAATTTAATTGTGGGGGATGGAAAACAAGCCATTTATCGTTGGCGAAATGGTGAAGTTGAACAATTTACAGGACTTCCAAACCACATCTTAAATCCCGATAATATTGCTTCCTTGCGAGAGGCCGAACCATTATTTAAGGCCTTGGGGGAAAAATATCCCTTAAAACAAAATTTCCGTTCGGCGCCTGAAATTGTAAACTTCAACAACGATCTTTTTTCGACCTTGATTAAATCTTTGCCAGAAAATTTACATCCTATTTATGAAGATATTTTGCAAGAATCCACGCAAAATTTTTCTGGTTATGTCGAAGGGAGATTTGGGCAAACAATTACACCCGATGACCAATTATATTTTGTCTATTCCAGCATCCAAAAGGCTTTAGAAAATAATTTTGATTTAAAAGACATTTGTGTGTTGACGCGAAACAATATCCAAGGTTCAGAAATCTCTCGGTTTTTGACCGAAAATGGAATTAAAATTATTTCGCAAGAAAGTTTGTTTATTGGAAAAGATTTGAATGTGAAATTTATTGCCAATTTGATTGCTTCCATCATCAATCCGACCAATAGAAACTTTAAAATAAAGACTTTAGAACATTTTTCGACCTTAATTCTAAAACAAGAAGCACGGATTACAATCGAAAAACATACCGCCGACATCGAAAAGCGCGATATAATTTCAATACTTAAAGATTATAATTATACCCTTGTTCCGCCCCATCAATTTCACAATTTATTTGAATTTGTTTCTGGATTAATTAATGCTTTTGATTTAACCATTGGATCCAATCCATTTTTACAATTTTTGTTGGAGCAGGTCCATTTATTTGAAAAAAGAAACAATTCAAACGCCCGCGATTTTGTCGATTGGTATTTTGATCGGGGTCAAAACACCTCAATCATCAGTCCCGATGGGGCCAATGCTGTTCAGGTGATGACCATTCACAAATCAAAAGGGTTACAATTTCCAGTGGTCATCTGTCCATTTTTTGATTGGAACATGGATGTAAGTCGCCAAATTTCTTGGGTAGAAAATTCAGACAATTCGTTGCCAGCCTATTTTGTTAAAATTTCAAAAGCCTTGTTGGAGACAGAATTATCGGAAACCTATCATATTGAAAATGGTAAATTTCTTTTAGATAACTTGAATTTGTTGTACGTTGCCTTTACCCGTCCCGAAGTGGCACTATTTATTTCTGGTAAAATTGGCACCACCAACTCTCCTGCAAAACTCTGGTTAGCCTCCTATTTTGAACAAACCAACTTGGGTGAATTTTCGAATAATGTTTTTACGTACGGTAAATTTACACCACGCACCACCACCAAACGAACCTCTCCCCCAACCTTTCAAGTGAACTACGAAAAAGAGGTCATGGATAAGCCCGTACTAAGTTATAAAAGTGCCGAAAATTGGGACGTTTATGATTTGGATGAACGCCGAAGTTTTGGCACGAAAGTTCATTTAATTTTAAGCGAACTTAAAGGATTTCAGCAATTAGCGCATACTATTAGCCGCCAAATTCAAAAAGGCACTATCAACAAAAAAGAAGCTGAATTAATCGCTGAAACCATCGCCAATTTATTTCAAGACCCTCATTTTTCGGCCTATTTCGATGCTGAAAATCAACTCAATGAAAAAGAGATAATTGATTTAAACGGATTAAAATTAATTCCAGACAAAATCATCCAATTACCCACCCACCATTTGGTAGTCGACTTTAAAACAGGACAAGAAACGCCCGCTCACACCCTCCAAGTCCGAAAATACCTCTCCATCCTAAACGACATGGGATTCGAAAACTTAAAAGGCGAACTTTATTACACCGAAGAACGCCGTTTTGTGTCGGTGGAATTTAATTAGCGGATTTAACCACGGTCAACATATCTAAAAATCTTGATAATAAAACTAAAATGAAACAAGAATTAAAAATATCAAATCACGAGCACGGGGAATTAATCTATTATCCTGCAATTTCTGGACAAATTGAATTGCGAAAACTAACAGAAAATCTTCACATACTAAAAATATATTTTCAAAAATTGAGAATAATTGAAGAACCTGAAGAAATGTATTTCGATCAATCAACTGAAGTTATGCTTTCGAACTTTCCAATTAAAATAACTACATTAGAGGAGCTTGATGGGATGGAGTTATACGTAGACGAAGGTTTTAATGAAGTTGTTTTTATGACAATGTTAAGTGTTTATGACGGTGAACCAATTAATAAGAGCAGAATTAAGTTAAAAATGATA
>JADZFJ010000415.1 GCA_020849935.1 Crocinitomix sp.
CATTTGTAGTGGAGTTCTATTAAGGGTGGTTGATCCCCAACAAGTTGGGAATTGAAACCATCCTTAATAAACGGGAATGAAAAGCGCGACCCGCCAACGAGTTGGGGAGGATTTGCCCAAGTAATTTAAATAATAAGACTAACGCTGAAATTATTGCAACTTTTGAACCTTTAACGATTCGTTTTGCCCGGTTGAACTTGCCACGGTAACAATGTACATTCCAGTTTGTTGATAAGACAAATCGACAGGAAAAGTTTGCGTGCCTTCGGTTAATGGACCTTTATAAATGGAAGTAATAAATCGGCCAGAAAGATCAAAAACCGCGATGGTAAATTCGGCAGATTTAACAACCTCGAGTTTTAAGGTGGCGTTGTCTCTTGTTGGATTTGGATAAACACTGCCCACAAATTTTTCAGAAATTGCATCGGTATATAAATCGATAATTGGCTCTTCGAACGCCGAATCAGTAGCTTCCAGATATGTGTAATAATTGGTAGTCTTCATTCCAACTCCGCCTCTGATCATTGTCACTCCGCCAAGGCTATAATCGTCTTCTAAAACCTTTTCACAGGTTATTTCTTCAACTTCAAATGTCACTAATCCATCGATATACCCTTCGTTAATATAGTCTACAAGATTGACATCTTCCATCTCAACTACTCCTTTTAAGCTGCCTTTTTCTTTTGCGATTTCGGTAAATTCAGTCAAGTGTTGCGTTAAAATTTCCTGTTCCTTTTGCGTTTGACAACTAAACAGGGTGACGCCAAAAACCAGCACCAGCGCCAAGACAAATTTACTTTTAAAGGTTTGCGTATTTTGGTTTTTCCAATCAAGATAACCTTGATTTAACGAATTTAACTGACGTTTGGTGAATTGCCCACACAAATGTTGCCCCTTATTTTCTAAAATTATTTTGTTGACTTGTTGATCGCTTAGATTTCTAAAATCGAAGGTGTCAATTTCACATTTTGAGCAGAAAGCACCGCGTTGTGTTGGTGTCATTTTGCTAAAGTCTTCGTGACAAGGATCTGGAATGCCTAACATAATTTGTTTTTTAATTGGATACAACTAGTAATTTAAAAAGTTCATTGGGGTGATGCACTTTTTTTAAAATTTCCATAAATGGTGTTGGAAAGTTAGTGTTTTTTGGGTTGAATTTGAGGGCTAGTTAGTGTTTTTTTAGAAATATTTCAGGCCATTTTTAAACCCTCCCCACCTCTCAAAACCACCTAAAACCACTTTTTTTTGTACATTCGCTCACATGTTTGAAAAATTAGAACAACTAGATCGGGATTTATTTTTATATCTGAACGGACTTCATGCCGATTGGCTTGATCCAATTATGTGGTATTTAAGTACAATCCTCTTAATGATTCCTGTTTTTGCTTTTACGGTGTATTATGCTTATCGCAAAGGTCGTTGGCGTTATGCTTTGATTGTTTTAGGTGGAATTGGTCTTTGTATTTTGTTGGCAGATCGGATTTCGGTGGAGTTTTTTAAAGAAGTTGTACAACGCTATCGCCCAACGCACAACCTTGAAATTGGAAGTTTGGTACATACCGTGCTTGATCCAAAAGGCAACGAATACCGAGGTGGATTATTTGGATTCGTTTCTTCGCATGCGACCAATGCAATGTCAATGGCCTTGTTTGTTTATTTACATTTTAGAAAATATAGTAAATATTGGGCGTTGATTTTTTTATGGATGGTGATTGTGGCTTATACTCGGATTTATTTAGGAGTTCATTATCCTTCTGATTTAATTTGCGGAGGAATGCTTGGGATCCTAATTGGGGTATTTGTTTATTGGTTGAGCTTAAAATTCAATCCACTAAAATCAATGAATAAAACTTCATCGAATGAGTAATCTAGCCATTGTTGCCTGTGTGTTTTTGGGAGGTGGATTTGGGAGTTTAGCGCGATTCGGAGTTGGTAAAATATCTTTAAATCTCTACGATGCCGGAAAATTTCCTTTAGGGACCCTTCTTTCAAATACCTTGGCCTGTTTAATTTTAGGATTGACATTGTACATTTTCAAAGATAAATTAGGTGCAAATGAATGGATTAAATACCTCGTAATAATTGGGTTTTGTGGTGGATTTTCTACTTTTTCGACCTTTAGTTTTGAGACCATTCAATTAGTTCAAAATGGAAATATTGGCTTGGCAATTGCGAATATTTTTGTCAGCCTGATGCTTGGATTTTGTGTGTTATGGGTTTTTATGCGTACAATTTAATATTAAAATGAAATACATTAAATTCATCCTTTTACCAATATTTTTTTGGTCGACATTCGCATTTAACCAATTGGTTGATTTTGAAAATTGACCCAATTCTCTCCCAGGAGTTGTAGTAGGTGAACTTACTGCTCCCAATTCAACCTGTTCGATTGAATTTTTTTGTGGAAAGGATTTTGAAACTACTAGTCCTTTAACCCTGCAAAAAGTTGGTTATCAAAATAACAGAGGTGGATTTTATGGAATTGAATATTCGAAAGATTGCGATGGAAAACAAGTTCCAACGGGATGGAGTAACCAAGTAAATAACTCACCTTATGTCCAAAATCCATCAATTTCTAATCGGGAACGAATTGGTTGTTACTTCATTTCTACCATTCTGATAGGCGAAGAAATGCCATCTATCTTTATTTTGTACAAAACGGGAACCAAAAGTTGCAGCGCAGATTTGATTGATGTCGATGGGCATGATAACACCATCGAAGCGTACGATATTTATTATTATGCTGAAAAAGAAGATTTTCCAACAAATCCTATTAATGAAAACCCCGTCGAAATTCGATCAATTGGTAAAACTATTGGTGATGGAGTTTTAGGTGATAATGGAGGAGTGCTACCCTTTAAAATTGAGTCGAGTGAAACATTTAAATTAATCGAAATTAGACCCATCCAACAGGTGAATCCAAAAAATAAAAAACGGCTCGAATTTGGATTTGCATTGGATAATTTTAGTCCGTGTAGCATTGAAAAAATAATTCCAGAAGTCATTACTGAGCAAGAACCAATTATGGTTGAGCCTCTTACGTCTGTAACTGAAGTACCTGTTCCGGAAGTGATTTCTGCTCCCGAATTACTAAAAATCGATCCTGTTTATTTTGATTTTGATTCAGATGAATTGACACCTCAAGCTAAATCCACATTGAATGAACTGATTGCTGCGAATCGGAAAAATAAAATCAAACTAGTTTATTTAGAAGGATATACCGACCCAAAAGGCACGGATGAATATAATCTTGATTTATCCAAACGACGTTTGGAGGCCGTTAAAAATTATCTTTTGATGAATGGATTTACTGCTAGTCAACTAACAACCAGTTTTTTTGGTGAAAAATACAGCGGCAACCTCACTGACGAGGATTGGAAAAAACGGAAAGTGCAGATCAGAATAAAATGATTTTTAAACGACTCTGTATTTTCAAATAACTAAGAACATCCGCAATTTCCCGATGAACAATCCTTGCTTTTAGAACGATTGGTTTTTAGATTTTTTGTATAAAACCGATACCCAAAATAACCAATCGACAAAACAAATAAACTATATACAACAATTTCCTGCACCATGTTAACTCAATAATTGAAAAGCAATTAAGGCCGAAAAATAGGCCAAGGCAGTCATGTAAATAAATTGCACGCTTGTCCACTTAAAGGATTTGGTCTCTTTATAGGTAACAGCAACAGTGCTCATACATTGCAACGAAAATGCGTAAAAAAGCAAAAGCGAAATACTGGTGGCAAACCCAAATATCGGCAAGCCCGTTTTTGGATTTACTTCATTTTTTAAGCGATCACGAATCGTCATTTCTTCTTCCGAATCAATCGAATAAATAATTGACATTGTGCCAACAAAAACCTCCCGCGCTGCCAAGGACGAAATCAAGGCAATCCCAATTTTCCAATCGTAGCCTAAAGGTTTAATTGCGGGTTCAATAGCCTGACCAATTCCACCTAAATACGAATTTTCCATTTTATACGCCGCTAACAAACCTTCCTTTTCAGCAGTAGTTGCCAATGGATGCGTTTTTTCAATTTTTTGCTCCGCCGAATCAAAACGGTCGCCACCATTGGTGGCTAACACAAACAAAATAACTGCCGTTGCCAAAATAATCTTTCCAGCATTCCACACAAACGATCGTACATTGTTCCAAACATTAATCACCACATTTTTTACGGTGGGCAATAAATATTCGGGCATTTCCATGATTAAATAACTTTTAAAACTTGGTTTCATCACCAATTTCAACACAAAAGCTACCACAAACGTCATTAAAATCCCTAATAAATAAAGCCCCATTAAAGCTAAACCTTGCGCATTAAAAATTCCCACTTTCAGGTTATCAGGCACCACCAAACCAATCACTACTACGTAAACAGGAATACGTGCTGAGCAAGTTAATAAGGGAGTGACTAAAATGGTAATTAATCGTTCGCGGTTATTTTCAATGGTTCGGGTGGCCATAATTGCTGGCACTGCGCAGGCTAACCCAGAAATTAATGGAACAATACTTTTTCCACTCATACCAAATTTCTGCATAATTCGGTCGGTCAGGTAAATAATTCGCGACATATACCCACTTTCCTCCAGCACGGAAAAAATGAAAAACAAAATCGCAATTTGGGGAATAAAAATCAACACGCCCCCAATTCCTGCCAGCAAACCATCTGTTAATAATTGCGAAAAATAACCTGGTGGCAAGGTCTCCCCCACCCACAAGGTCAACGACGACATCCCTTGATCAATCCAATCCATCGGAAAACCAGCCAACCAAAAAATCGCCTGAAAAATCCCGAACATCATGGCAAAAAAGAAAAGAATGCCAAAAACCGGATGTAAAAAAAATCGATCCAATTTCGAGGTCAAATCGGTGGCTTTCGATTTGTCAATTTTTACCACCTTTTCTAAATAAGCTTGAATAAATTTAAACCGCAAAATCGACGCATTGGTTTTCCACTTGCGCACAGGCACCTCATTCTCAAGCACAAAATTTCGCGCGACATCAGACGATAATAAGGGTTCTGTGAGTTGCAAAAAATTCACAAATTCATTTTTATTTTCTTGCAAATTGACATATTGCGTAATCACGTCCTTGGCTTCTTCCTCCAAATAATGCGATGCTCGAGGTTTTACCACCACTTCTTGTGTCAAACAAGCCCTTAGTTGTTCAATCCCTTGTCCCTTTTTGGCAGAAATCCCTACTACTGGTACATCTACCACAGCGCGCAACTCATCCAAATCAACAAAAAAACCTTTCTTTTCGGCGATATCTAACATATTCACCACCAAAATCATAGGCAAATTCAAATCCCTTATCTGCTCATACAAAAACAAATTACGTTTTAAATTGAGCGCAGATACCACCAAAATAATTTTATCCGGAAAATCAGCCGACTGATAATTCAATAAATACCGCACCACCAATTCTTCATCTTGCGAACTCGGAAACAGGCTGTTAATACCCGGCAAATCAATCACCTCTATTTTTTTGGAATCATCCGAATTCCCGAATTTCAAAAAACCTTTCTTTTTGTCCACGGTTACGCCAGGATAATTTCCTGTGCGCTGGTTTAGTCCACAAAGCTTATTAAAAAGTGTAGTTTTTCCAATATTCGTGTTGCCAACCAAAGCAATCTTTACCTTGTCTTCAGTGCTCATTCAACAATAATAAATGCTGCTTCTTGCCAACGTAGGGCAATCCGGCTGTTTTCTATCAGAATAAAAATTGGACCTTTAAAAGGGGCGCGGTTCAAAACGGCGTAATTTACCCCTGGCTGAATCCCAAACTCAAGTAACTGGCTATCAAACGGATTATCGAGGATTTGTTTAATCACACCATTTTCCTTTGCCTGAATGTCATTGAGTGGAACTGCCATTTTCTGTATTTAGAACAAATATAAATAATTTGAATGGCTTAGAAAATTCGCACCCACATACTTTCCACTTAATCGCTAAAAATACCTTAAAAGTGGTAGGGCTTTAAGTTTGTTTTTTGGGCAAATCACCCTTTATTGCCCCATGTTGAAACAAGTGGCAATAAAGTATGTCGGGCTGTACGCTATAGTCCATTTTAAGTCGGTTGATCCCCAACTTAAAATAGAGCTGCCGCTGCCATCCCTTTTGCGGCGTTAGTGCATAAATAAACTCTCGATCCTAAACTTTAAAATCGGTTGTTTTTCAATTAATTAA
>JADZFJ010000416.1 GCA_020849935.1 Crocinitomix sp.
ATTGTGAGAATTTTCATGAAAAATTTCAGATTCCGTCGCGTTTGGTGGATGGTGAAATGTTTTCATGGTATGGAAGTCGAATGCTACTATTTAAAGGGTATCTGGACAACCTTTTGATCCATTAAATGGAAATTTATTTCTTAATAATTTTTTAAGAACTTGGACATTGCCATTCCAAAGGACATACTTTCAATCATAGAATGACCATTTTTTTCTTCCATTGAAACTTGACCTTTCGCCACGATCAGCCCATTTTCTCCCTCAGTTAAAGTAAATTCGATGGTTGCCATATTTGCTAAAACTTGGATATCAGAAATTATTTTGTCGGCAACTAATAAGCCCATATTTTGCTCTAAAGAACTGGGTGGATTAATCGAATCAACCATAAATGAGGTTCTCTCCAGAATCACGTCGGGCTGAATCCATAAATCAAAAAGCAAATGTGGATCAGTTGAGGGTTTAAGTTGGATTGAATCTTGGTAAAGTTCCACCATCTTATCGGTTTGTTTATAATTAAATGAAGCACCATGAGGCGTCATAATTTCACGCGTATTACCAACCACGCTAAAATTACCAGCGATTTTTTGAGTTTCAAAAAAATTGGTCCAATAGTCAGTTTCTAAAATATCAAAATGAAGCGCAATTTTCGGATAACTTCTAAATGGGGTCGAATATCCTTGATTTCGGTGGACAAGGTAACAATCCACCCCATCATAATCCATTACTAATTGAGAATAAGAAGGGATGTCTTCTATTTTGTCCTCTGTAAACCAATAAATGCTGTTAAAAAGATTCATCGAACTACGGATGCTAAAGGCTTTCGTTTTGTCAATTGAATAAGCCACCGCGGTTGATTTTTTACCATCTTTTATCGGGGTAAACTGTCCATTAATTTCAATCCGATCGTTTAAAAAATCGAAAGCTAACCAGCCATCAATTAGTTGATTTTCTGGAGTTTTTCTAGGAGTAAAATAACAGTTGATTTCTTTAGAAGGATCAAAAATCTCGGTTAAATCAATTCGTTCATTAAATCCTTTTACTTCTTTATTGGAAATTTTTTTGAGATGTTCTGCGATTTTATCGTGATTGGTTTTTGAATTAGTGAGCTGAATGATCACATAATCATCGCTAAATTCAAATTTTAATTCAGGAGATTTTTTTGTTAAAAATTCGCGTGCCGCATCTTCATCGTTATATGCCACAATCGAAAACCAAATGGCTTCATCGGGCCATAATTCTCTAAAAAAAACTACTTTACTGAAAAAATCCAACCCGGTATTTTCTATCAGCGGTTCAGGTGCCTTGTCTTTCGATGCAGGATACACTTTTTCTAAAAAACTTGTTTCTTCAAAGATCCGTTGATAGGCGATTTCTTTAATGAAATTGGTGGTATTAACTTCAATTACAAAATCACTTTCCTGAGGAATGAAGGCGTATATTTCGTTACTTGGTTCTAAAATAAACTTGTTACTCACCATTACCACCAACGGAAAAACCATTAATAAGCCGACAATCGCAAGGTATTTTTTTATTTTTAGCATGGCGTTAAAATTAACAATTTTGAACAGATTCTAGTATATTAATTCGATAAATTGATCATTTGTACCGATACTTAAATCATAAATTCCCAAGCGCTTCGGTAACTTCCATTTTTTTCGACATAATTCAAAAAATCTTCATAAAAACGATCCTTTCCAAGGGTCGAAGAATCTCCAATCACAATCAGTTTCAATTTTGCACGAGTCATGGCCACATTCATTCGACGATAATCCTTTAAAAAGCCGATTACATTTATTTTGTTTGACCGAACAAGACTTAAAATAATCACCTCTTTTTCTTGTCCTTGAAAACCATCAATGGTTTGAATGGTAATTTTTTGGTCAGGAAATACTTCTCTTAATTTGTTTATTTGCAAGCGATAAGGTGAAATAATCCCAATGGATCTTTCTGAAATCTCAAGTGTTTCAAGCCGTTGTTGAATCAAGTTTATTTCGCCTAAATTAAAAATCCCACCTAGTTCATCTTGTTCTTCTTCGTAACCACTGCCAGCAGTGTCTATGAATTCGACTGGTTCAAAATCATCACCAATCAAACTGGCACTTTTAACAAGGTCAGAAGAGCTGAGTTTGGATTCGTAAAATTGCTGATTCGAAAATTGCATGATCTGATCATTCATCCGATATTGGACATCTAATAAGGTCGTGGAATTCCCCAATTCAATTCCCTTTTCGATGAGTGAAACTGCCAATCCTAATTTTTCGGCTTCTTGAGAAAGCAAAGTAGGGGGCAATTGCAAAGGATCGCCTGCCAAAAATAATTTTGGTGCAAAATGCGCCACCGACCAAATCGCAGGTTCTAAAGCTTGTCCAGCTTCATCCACAAAAACGGCATCAAATTTAAGCTTTGAAAGGCGTTTGTCTTGTAAGCCCATAAAAGTACCTGTGATGATTTGAGAAGTGTCTAAAAGGTCATAAGCAATTTCATTTTCGATTCCCCGAATGTCTTTTTGCAAGGCAGACAATTCTCTTTTTAACA
>JADZFJ010000417.1 GCA_020849935.1 Crocinitomix sp.
AATGCCAACCAAAAGGAGATTGAAATTGTAGTGGAGGATTTTTCAAACGGACAATCAATTGGTACTTATAATTCAAAACAGACCAACGGAGATTATTTAATTACCTTTCCTAAAAGTGGAAAATACAACTTGAAAATCACTGTAAAGGGAAGTGAAAAAGTGCATAATTATACGGTTAATCTTCCTGCTTCGAATGAGTTTAAGCCTTTAAAGCAAAGTATGACCTTGGAGTTGGATGGGAACAGCGCCGAGATTATTGTGGTTAAAGATCTGTTTTCAGAAGATTTTGATGATCCAAGTGCAATCATGGCGGAGGTTTACCGTGAATTGTCGAAATTGGATCCAAATGCACAAGACTTTAATATTGATTCCTTGGACGCTATTCGGGTGGATAACAATGTGTTTGTTGAGGCTGGTCTTGATCCTTTTATCACCAAAGAAGGACTTAGTTCACTTTTAGAAGATCAATTAGCCGATTTAAACCAAGCTAAAACCGAGACAGAAGATCAATTGAATATCGCCTACAATGTTGCGGTGGAAAAAAGTGATTTGGCCAACAGCAAAATGGTGGAATTAAATAAGGACTTGAAGGAAGCAGAAAATACCTCCGATCCAAAAGAAAAAAATGCACTTCTTCTTGAAATCGCTAAAGAAAAAGAAGTCATTGAACAACTGAATAACGAAGCTCAAAGTTTAATTGAATTTACAGAAGACATTGAAAAATCCCTGCTAGAAGCGCAACAAACAATTAATGAAACAGCGAATGTAAAATTAGAAGTTGACCAAAGTAATTCAGCCGACCGAAACGCATTAGCCTCCATTGTCGAAAAAAATGAAACCGTTTTAAAAGAGAATTTGAGTACCGATCCTACCAAATCAAATCCGGTTGATCAAGCTTTTGAGAATGGAATCAAGGAACAAAAAGACATTCAAAATTTAAGTCTTGAAATCACTGATTTATCCAAACAAAAACGTGAATTAGAAGCTAAAAACACACAATTTGAAAAGGACATCAGCCTTCTAAAAAAGGAAAAAGACATTGCGGTAATTCAAAGTAAAATCGATCAAAATAATTCAGAAATTGAAGTTTTGACCAAAACAATCGACAGCAAAACGAAACAACTAAATACCCTGATAGCAGGTAATGAAACCGTTCGAAATGGGGTAGCCGCTGACATTGTTTTGAAAGACGAGTATAATACCGCCGAATACAAAAGTGACTTGACAAATCAGGAAAAAGCGAGCATCGAATCGAAAGTAAAAGACAATGATTTAAATGCAAATTTAGCCTTGGTGGATGAAGTGCTAGAGGAAAATAATGTATCCGCTTTTAACATAGATCTGTATGCAAATGATGAAGTCACCAGCAATTTTACCAAAGAGGATTGGAATGACGCAATCGATAAAGAAACACAACGGTTGAACGAAGAAAAAAGTTTGGCTTCAAAAGAACGCCAATCACAAATTCAAGCTGAAATTGATAAGTTAGAAGAATTGCGCAAGGAAAAAACAGGTGCAACAGACGGAACATCTGAAGTGGATGTTACAACCATCAGTCCAGAAATTAAAGTTGAAGAGGTTTTACCAGATTATACCAAAAAATCGAACCAAATTCAGCAAATTGTAAGTGAGGTAGATCGACGAAAAGCGATTAACGAGTTGAATAATGAACTCTTGGTGGCCCTTGAAACTGAAAAACGGAAATTAGAAGAATTAATCGCACAAGAACCAAAAGCGAAAAACTTAGTGACCCGTCTTGAAAATTTAGAAAAATTGCAGACTAGTTTGGTGGAACAAAATAAGAGTAACGAAGAGTGGATCGCACTCAACAGTGAAAATAAAACATATACCAAAGATGAGGTCATTGCCAGTTTAGATCCGCTGTATACAGATAAAATTCGTGAGGCAGATCAAATTACTGATCCCGACGAACGCACTAAAGAAATTACTTCGATTAATGAAAACATCCTTGAAAAAGGGAACGAACGAATTCAAGAATTGCAAGCAATTTTGTCGGATGACCCTGACAACGAAGCGGCAAAAGCCGAATTGGAATTCATGGAAACTTTTGTCGACGACGTTAAATCCACAAAAACTGAGTCGCTTGTTCCGATTAACACCATCGATGTAGAAAATTTGTCAGCTACTGTATTACCTTCGGATTTGGTTAAAAATTACGAGGAAAGACAAACGAAAATTCAAAGTATTCAAAATGAGAATGAGCGCAGAAAACAAGAAAACATCTTGAATCAAGAATTAATCAATGCGGCTAAAAAAGAGAAAATCGAATTAGAAAAACTGCTTGTTGAAAACCCTAAAAATAAAAACATTAGCAAACGAATCGAAACCTTAACCACACTTGAAAAAAACTATCAAAAAATAATTGATGAAAATGAGGATTGGTTGGCAAATAATGCCTCCATCACCAGTGTCGCCGTTGATGAAAACTTGATCAAGGACCTCAATCCACAATATCAAGAAGAAATAAATCGCATTGAAGAAATAGAAGATCCAAAGGAAAACACGGAAGCCATTGAAAAATTAAATACGACCACCCTCAATAAAATTAACGATCGAATTGATGAATTAGATCAAGTGCTTGAACAAGATCCTGCCAACGAAGACGCTTTTCAAGAAAAAAAATCCCTCAATGAATTAGCTAAAATCATTGAAAAGAATCAAGATACACCTTTGTTAACACCGCTCGAATTGGCAGCAGTAGATGTCAATCCAACAGAAAAAGAAATTTTTACGACCTATGAAAATGAGTTGGCAGAGATTGAGTCATCTAACAAATCTACCGTTCAAAAGGAAAAAGACAAAATTGCCCTTAACCAAGAGTTGTTGATTAAAATTGAGAATGAGCTAAAAGCCACAAACGATCAGAAACAAATCACTCCAGATCAATTGGAACAGCTCAATGAAAGAGAGGCTAATTTAATTGTCTTAAAAGAAAAAATTGAAGGAGAGATTCGACAAAGCGAACAAATCATTGATGGAGCAGTGGCAAGCTCAGATCGCGCCCCAGCGACCATTGAAAGTTTAATGCCTGATTTTGAGAAAGATTTAGCTGAAATCAAAAATTCTGACAAATCTAACAAGGATAAATTGACGGAAGAAAGTCAATTAAATAAGACCTTACTTTCCGCCATCGAAGGGAAAACAACCTTATTGGAAAACGAATTAAAAGAAAATCCTGAAATGTCCGCCGCGATTACCAAAGAAATGATGGAATTGGGCAAACTAAAAGAAACAACTGAAGCGAAAATTGCAGATTTAACGAATCAAATCGCTGCCGATAATAGTGCTGAAACGGCAAGCCGCCCAATCATTTCTGTGGGAGCTTTAATGCCAGATTATCAATCAAAAATTACAGACATTAGAAATGGAAGCGGCACAGATATTGAAAAAATGCAACGTGAAAATGAACTCAGTGTCAACCTAATAAAATTAGTCGATCAAAAAATCGTTGCTTTGAAACAAGAAAAGAGCCAAAATCCAGAATTGACCTCCGTTATTGACCAAGAAATTGCAAAATTGGAAGATATCAAACGTTCGACTCAAAACTCAATTGCGATTAACAAAGATCAAATTTCACAATTACAAGCGGCCAATCCAAACCGACCTGAAATAACCATCGGGGCATTAATGTCAGATTTTGAATCAAAAATGAACGCAATTGATCAAAGTCCAGCCAATGAGGTAGATAAATTGACCCGTAAAAATGAGTTAAACCAAAAGCTCATTCAAGCCATTGAGGCCAAAATCGAAGCTGTTCAAGAAGAATGGGAAGAAGACCCGAACAATGGAGCATCGTATAGCCAAGACATTGGAAAACTGGAAGAATTAAAAGAATCTAAATTAAACGAAATCGCTGAAAACAATGAAAAATTAACCAGTTTACAAGCTGGAAATATTGATATTGCGAGTTTAAATACCCTCGATTTTAAAACAGAAGAAGGCAAAGAAGCTTTAGTGGAATTTGAACGAGAATTATCAGAAATTAAAGAAATAGAGGCTGAAATAATTCGTACTAAAGAAGAATTGAATGCATCCGACAATCCAAAGGATAAAGAGAAAACACAAAAACAACTCGATAATTTAACTGCAACCAAAGCGGAAATCGAAAATAAGGTGATCGAAGGATTGGCTGCAGCAAATACAGCAGAGGTATCGGTAGCTAAAACTAATTTGGTAGATGATAAAGCCTTAACTCAGAACTCGACGGCAGTGGATAATATGGGCCTTGCCGATTTGCGTTCAAAAGCAGAAGAGAATTTAAAATTGGCAGATCAAAAAATGAAACAAGCCAATACCTTGCGAACGGAAGCGGAAAATGAAAAAGATCCTTTGATCGCCAATGATAAATTAAAAACGGCATTTCAATTAGAGAAAGAAGCAATTGCTTTGACCGAAGAAGCAGGACGCATTTATGAAACCCTTCGTGTGGCAACCGTTTATGACAATACTTCAGAAGTTGTTTTAAGTGTTCCTGAAAATGTTTCAGAAAGACAATCCTCAGCGCTAATGGATGAAGCGGATGCTTTGCGAGCCGAAGCACGAACAAATTTTGAGCGCGCCAATGTTTTGAGAGACAGCAGTGCAACGGTCAAGAAAAAGAATCAAGCAGCGATTTTGGAAGAAGCGGCCAAATTTGAAGCAAAAGGGAACGATTTACAATCACAAGCGGATGAAATCGAGGAGCGGGCAGAAATTTTGAAAGCGGAAGAAGATCTTGTTCAAGCGAATTCGATCGGGGAGGTGAAAACCCAAGTGGATGGAACCACTGCCGAAAAGGTGGCTGCTTCGGAGGTTTATAAAAATTATATCCAAGTTAAAAATGAAGGAGATAAATTCTACATTGACGCGTTAGCGGTGGATGAACAAATCGAAAAGTTGGAACTTAGTCGCAACAATCGAATTAAAATTATAGAGGATAAAAATCCAGGAGAAGACCCTACCAGTTTGATTAACGAAGACGAAGAATTGGCCGAACTTCAAGCTGAAATCGATTCACTAAAAGCCATCCAGCGAAAATTAAGAGATCAAGCCCTTGCAAAATATGCCATGGCCAAAGAAATATTAGATCAACAAGACGAAGCAACCCAAGCGCATATTAAATTGATGGAACAAGAGGATGTAAAATATTATAAGAAAGCTCCACTTGCAAATGTCGATTTTGAAATTCCTGATGTGATTGAAACGGATATTTTTAGAACCACCGAAGTGGCAGTATATTCCGAAGAAGCAAGAATTCCTGTGAGCGCAAAACAACCAAGCGGATTGGTGTATAAGGTTCAAGTAGGTGCCTTTAGAAATCCGTTACCACAAGATCACTTTAAAGATTTTGCGCCAATTTCGGGTGAATTACTCAACAATGGAATCACGCGATACATGGTGGGTTATTTCACCAAATTTGATGCGGCCAATGGGGCAAAAACCCAAGTAAATGGAATTGGGTATGCAGACGCTTTTGTGGTTGCTTATTGTAATGGTGAACGAATTACAGTTGATCGTGCAAAACAAATTGAAGCTGGGTTGATTGCCTGTGATGGAACTACTATTCAATCGCAACAAGATTTATTGACAATCAACAATACCAACAATACGAACAACACCAATAATACCAACAATACTAACAACACCAATAATACCAACAATACCAACAACACTAATAATACAAACAACACGAACAATACCAATAACACTAATAACACCAATAACACCAACGCAACCAATAACACAAATGCAACCAACGCAAGCGAGGATCAAAGTAATCGCTTAAACATTCGTCCTACGACTGAAGAAGAACGTCAATTGGCATCCTATTATACTTCTGTTCCGAATGCGGCAAAAGCAAATCAGGTGGAGATTATCAAAGGCTTGTTTTTTACAGTTCAAATTGGGGTTTACTCTAAACCAGTTCCAAATTCGGCCTTGTTTAATATTCAACCATTAAACAGCCAACGAACAGAAAGTGGCTTCGTTCGCTATTCGACAGGGATTTTTGTTTCCGAAGCTGATGCGACAAAACGTAAAAATGAGGTTGTTCAAATTGGTGTAACCGATGCTTTTGTGACGGCCTATTTTAACGGAGAACGAATTACGATCGAACAAGCAAAGGCGATTTTAGCGCGTGAAGGAAATTCAGTATTGCTCGGTCAGCCGCCAGTAGAAACGGTTAATGTTGCAGAAGTGGATACAGTGGAGGTTGAAAATCCGGATGAAAATCCAACTGAAACGGCAGCGCCAATCTATTTTAAAGAAGGTTTATATTACCGTTTATTGATTGGAGTTTACGATGAGGCAATTCCAGGCGAATACGCGATTTTGATTTTACAAGAAGAAGAAATGTTTGAAACCGAAGTAGATGAAGACGGTCGTACCATTTTATTCACCAACAAAATCGAATCGTACGATGAAATGACCGAACGAATTGTCGAATTAAGTGATTTAGGAATCGAAGATTTAGACTTGGTGACTTATTATAAATACGACATTATTCCATTCGAGGAAGGAGAAAAAATCAGAAAAGGCGAGCCAATCGATGAATTACACCCTTATCAAGAAATCCAAGGAATTGGCACTAATGAATTTGTGTACAACAAAGAGGCGGTCTATTTCAAAATAAAATTAGGATTGTTCGAAGATAAAATACCGTCAGATTTTACAAACTTATTACTTTTGTATGAGGAAGAAGAAAATATTAGCAAAGAAGAAACCATCGATGATGAAATTATTTTCTACACCGGAAGCATCGAAACGTTTGAAGCAGCTGAATTAAAAAGAAATGACTTAATTTCAAAAGGATTTGATCGAGCAGTAATTGTTGCCTATCACAAGTTTGATGAAATTTCAATTGAAAAAGCAAAAGAAATATTAGGAGAATAAACTATTAAAAATGAGTACAGAAGTTGAATTTGATGAAAAGGTTTCCGTTAATTCGAAAACAGATCTAAGTAAAAATTTGGTCATCTACAATGACGATTTTAATACGTTTGAACATGTAATCGATTCGTTGATTAAAGTTTGTAAACACGAACACATTCAAGCCGAACAATGCACATGGATCATTCATTACAACGGAAAATGCGCTGTAAAAGAAGGTGATATGGATGATTTATTGCCAATGAGAAGAGCCTTAAGCGAACGAGGAATAGACGCAAAAATTCATTAAACCAAACTTTCTCGCCCTTCACAACAGTTTTTCCATTTTTTTCTCGCCAATTAAAAAAAATAATGTAATTTTGCACCACAATTGGCTTCGTAGCTCAACTGACTAGAGTACTTGATTACGGCTCAAGAGGTTCTAGGTTTGAATCCTAGCGAGGTCACAAAAAAAGTCCAGCACGTATGTGCCGGACTTTTTTGCTTTCTACGTGAGTCTGAGCTCAGCTCAAGTGAGCGGAGAAAGTAAAAAAGTACGAAATCTCAATTCATTGAGATTTGGACTTTATGCTTGGGTAACAACCCCAACGGAAGGATCATGAGCCCTGCGAATAATCCAAGGTCAATCGAGGTTCATTTGAATTTCAATACTACTTTCAATCTCAATTAAGGAATAGCGTGCAGCAAATATTCCGTACTAAAATTGTCATGAATCCCATCGCATTCCAATTCTACCTTCAATCTCAGTTAAGGAGTAGCGTGCAGCATATATTCTGTACTAAAATTTTCGCTGCGAATCATGTCATCCTACGCCCATCCAAAATCTTGGCGATATGCATGGCCAACTTGCTTTTAAGAACGAAAGCTGGATCAGGCATATGCAATGCCTACGAATAAAATTATTCACGTATATTACAAATGCAACCTGTAAACACGTACAAAATACGGTATACTGTTTTGATATGAAATGGTAAATAATTTAAGTAAATAATTAACTTCGTTCATTAATAAGTTATACAATATTCCGAATTATCACAATTTATTTAAATCCAATCTATCATCTCGAATGAAAAATATTCTCATTTTGTTTTTTCTCATCACCTCTATCCGAGTTAATGCCTCGATTACGATGGAAACTCTTGTTTCAATTGAAGACGACATTTACGACATTCAGTACATTAGTGTGTTGTCCTTTCATAATGATTCTTTACAAAGTACTCTTTTGACCAGCAATTTCGGTAATGTTCTCAACGGACCCAATGGACTTTATCGACCCAATTTAGATTTATTTTTAGACGGAAGTGGACTATTAAATATAGGCGTAAACAAATTGATAATAACCCTATCAACAATGACAGGTGTTTACAAAGACACATTTGATGTCAATATTGATAGCAATGTCTCGAGAGTTGAAGTTAAATGTTTAATTGGAAAATCGACAAACTCAATTTCCTATGTAAAAGATTTCACGGTGAAAAGGATTGTTAATAATCCATCAGGAATTGTGCTTTTACCTAAAATGCTTGCGATGGATACACCACTAGATATTTTGATTTGTAATCATACGAGTGACACCATATATGGAAATTCAAATGGAAATCATTTTGTGGCCGAATTAAAAATGAAAAAAGGATTAGGTTACGGAATGTATGACTTCTTTAGACCTTGTGTGCCAAAGGGACGTACAGTTCCATTATTTCCAAGCGACTCAACGAGATTACAGGTTAATGACGAAAAGAATTGTACAAACATTGCTATTGAC
>JADZFJ010000418.1 GCA_020849935.1 Crocinitomix sp.
ATGAACTAAGAGACTTTAAAAAAAATAAGCCATTAAAAGAGGATGACTTTAAAGATATGTTGGAGTTTTTAGACCCAAGAGGACCCAAAAAAGCGACTGCGATCTTACTTCTTTTAAACATTGCTGTTTTCGTAGCAATGATTTTCTCAGGACTTAATATTGTCTCACCAACATCCAAAGAACTTTTGGAATTTGGAGGTAACAGGCGGTTTGAAGTTATGAATGGGGAATATTGGAGGCTTTTAACTTCCATATTTATCCATGGAGGGCTAATGCACTTGTTCATGAACTTGTTCGGTTTAGGACTAGGAACAAGTTTATTGGAAGGTATTCTTGGAAGAACCCAACTAATATTAAGTTTCATAATTTGTGGAATTCTTGCTAGTATGGCAAGCGTTTATTGGCACGAGAACGCAGTTAGTATTGGAGCTTCAGGAGCAATATTTGGACTTTATGGTTTGATTTTAGCATTTACCGTTTTCAAAATCTATCCAAACCATATGCGCGGATTGACTTGGATGTTATTAGGACTATATGCAGGAGTAACTTTACTATTTGGCTTCCTTGGTGGTATTGACAATGCCGCTCATATTGGTGGATTAATTAGTGGATTTATCCTTGGAGGAATATGGATATTGATTGAAAAAGAAAAATTAATAAAAAAAGCACGCTAAAGCTATGTATAGTGTATAGCAGTCCTACTCGAGAGTGGGCGTTTTGCAAAAAGTAAAAAAGAATTATTGGAAAATCTTCCTTTGAAAACATGGTAATCGACAATTTCATGCTATACTTTAGTGATTATGAAAATCCAATTCAATCTCGCGCTCATTTAGCGATAGTGCTGTGTGGTTCGTATATCGGTGAGATTTTGAACCGATATTGGACCTTAATGATTGTGTCTCTTTCATAGGCATATGCAATGCCGTTAGCTAATTCCTAAAATCAAACTTCTCAACCCCTTCAAAATCAAACAGGAACTCAAACTCAAACTCCTTCTCTTTCTCAAAAACCTCAAAACTCATTCTCATTCTGTTTCTCATTGTGCCCTTATCGCTCTGCCCTATACCCCTAAAAAATCTCCCGCAGATTTCGCATATCACACAGATAAAGCCTTCCTCGAAATCTTGACATCCTCAACATCTTTTATTTTTCGAATATTACTACTCACTTCTTAAAAGTTCACAATGGATTGATAATCTGACCGGATAATGCAAATGGAAATAATTTAAGTAAATGATTAACTTCGTTGATAAATATGTTGTACGCAACCCTTTGAGACAACCAGTGTTTATGAATAGACTTTCAATTTTGGGAATTTTATTAATTTTAGTTTCTTGTGGACCGAATACAAGTACCAATAAAATTGAAACAAAAGCCGACACATCAACTTCCGGTGTTGAAGAAAACAAACTATCCATAAGTCCAATTGACGAACCAAGAAAGCACGAAACTTTTAATGAAAATATAGATAAAATTCCAGAAGTTTTAAAAACATTTATACCAACAGGTTATTCTGTAATTAATGTTTCATCTGGTGACGCTAATCTTGACGGTTTATTAGACAATATTTTAGTCTTAAGGAAGATCACGGAGGAAGCAACTTCAAATTATGCAGATGACAAACCTGATAAAAGACCTTTATTATTACTGTTAGGACAATCTGACCGTTCATTTAAACTTGCTTTTAGAAATGACAATGCTGTTTATTGCATTGACTGTGGTGGGGTTTTTGGCGACCCATTTATTGGGACAACAATTAAAAACGGATACTTTTCAATTGAGCATGGCATTGCAGGTGGACATCATTGGGAGCAAGAAATAACATTTAGGTATGACAAATTAAATAATAATTGGTTTCTTGATAATGACCATTATGTAAGTTACAAACTAAACGAAACTAATGATGCAGAAGCATTAGTCCTTGACGTTGACAAAATGAAAACTTCAAAAGACTTTGGGATTATATCTTTTGAAAAATTCAATATCTATAATGAAGATGGAAATTAGGGCAGGACATTACGGCTCCGCAAACACAACCGCCCCAGTCTTTCAATTAGTTTTATGAATCTAAATAATTAAATATGAATAAAGTAAATTCAAATAAATTTTGCCATCTTTGTTAATTAGAATTCTTCTCCCATGCGAAAGACTCGCGCAGTAGCGGGGTCTATCGTAAAATGATAAATTCGTTGAGTAAATAATTAACTTCGTGAATAAAGAAGTTATATGTAATTGATGACTATGATAGAATCAGAACACAAAATAGAATTGCGTACAGTCTTGGACAACTGTTCTGCTAAGACGATTGAGTTACTGAATGAAACATTGAAGGCCATACCTGAAAAAGTACAGGAAGTTGAAATTACGATCTTTCCCGATCAAGATGGTGAAGGAACATTTAGTATTCGTACTTTACTTTCTGGACCAGATTTGTATGTTTTGAATAAAGCAATTGAGAAAACTGCCGAACTTTTCAACGTCAAACATACTCCAAATGGTTTAGAGCCTAGCGTTCCATTAATGGATCCATTCGATGAGGAATTTGACGTAAACAATGTACTGTGTGACACTGCTGCGAAATGGCTCGAGGAGTTATGGGTTAAAGTTGAAAAAAAAGGACTGGAAATTCCAGTATCAATTGTCGCAGAAGAATACTATGGAGATTTGCTGCCAATGAAATTGAAAATATAAAACACATAACATCAACAAAAAAATCTGCGAAATCTGCGGGCAAAAAAAACCCAATCTCGCGCTTTGGTGGTTGAGGTGCTCGAAACCAGCGATAGCGCTGTGCAGCGAATTAGCCGTGAGTATGCGAACAGCGACGCGCTGTAATGAGTATGTTTCTTTCATAGGCATTCGCAATGCCGTTAGCATATTCCTAAAATCAAACTGCTCTAACCCAACAAAAAATATGCGTAAATTCGCGAAATCAGCGGGCAAAAAATCCCTTAACTAGCCCTATCTTAAACAAAATTAAAAACTAGGTATTTATACTGTTTTTTACTAAAATTTATTGACTTACCTTGTGCGCGGTTTTTGAAGAGGGAAGATTAATTACTTAAGTTCAATTTTGCCTTTGTGTTATTCGGGAAGAGAATTGTTTTTCGGATATTATTATGCAACTCAAGGGTGCGCAATGTACTGATAATCTAAGTTTATAGGAAAACGATTGACTTCGTGAATAGTTGAGTTAATTGATATTTTACAAAACAAAAACGAAAAAAATTAAAATTATTCTGAAAGCTCTTTGAAAAAAGGAATTACATGATTGTTATCAATATAATCTTCTACGATTCCGACTTCATCAATATCAACAAATTCTAAAAAATCTGAATCTCTAATTTGTTCCCACATATGATGATTTTTATTATAATCTTTAATAGGTTCTCTACCTAATATAAAATATTTACCATCTTTTTTCCCTTCAAGTTCTAATGCTTTTGTAAGTGAAATAAATCTAGTAACATCATTTTCTAAAAAGTAATGTTTTTTTTCAAAATCAAAAGTTTGTCCAGCAACTGGAACACCGTTGACGCCAATGAAATTAACTTCAACAGGCGCAAATAAATTTTCAAAATCTAAAGATGTTAAAGTTCGATCAATATTAACTTTTCCTTCAATACTTGGATATAATGTAGTTTTTACCTTTTCAAATACACTGGCTTGTACTCGTGAAGTGATTGCTTCGTCATATTGAAAAATATATTTCTCAAAAACTTTTTTAAAAGTTATGTCTGTAAGTGGCACATCCATAAATTTTGGTTCAGAAAACTGTAACAAGTTATTTGAATATCTTGACAAATATGAAATATACGAATTAGAAATCCATTTAGCTTTTGATGAAACATCAATTGAAAACAATTCTTTTTCAGAATCAATAACAACATTAATTTCTTTTTCAAGAGATTTAAGATATG
>JADZFJ010000419.1 GCA_020849935.1 Crocinitomix sp.
ACTATGACGCACGAAAAATCCAATGGTCAAAAAAAGAAAAATAAATGAAAGGCAAAAATTGTAAAATCCGGCATTAATAAATAGACTCATTGCAAAGGGCAAAATCAATAAAGCAAACAACCCAATTTCTTTATTAAAACTTTGAACGAGGTACTTAAATGAATAAATAAATGCAATGAAATACATAAACAGAAAAACCTTTTCAACGGCTTCAATTGGTAAAAATGTGTTTAGAAAAGCTAGGATTAAATGCCCGGTCCAGTTTGGCACTGGGTAAGCATTAAGTTCAAAATAGCTTGATATGGCTGGATCGGCACCATTGAAAAAATTCAACAACAAATTAGCGTTGTACAAATGTGAAGGTCCATCACACGTGACAAAAAAGCGATAGGAAAAAAAGTAAAATGCGAAAAACAAAACTATAACCAAAAAAATTATTTTGTCAGAGCGGAATATGAATTTGAATAAACGTTCAATCATTTTTTATCATGTTGTCCGTTCAAACGATTCAAACGACAATTTAATTTAAACAAATATAGGATATTCGGCTTGATTTGAGAAGAATGCAATTAATAGCGACGTCGTGACAAGAAAAGAAAGCACTTTTTTGTTCCGTCAACACCACTACTGCCCAATAAACGCTTTCAATTCATCCCGGTCGCTTTTAAAAGCGAGGGCATCAATGACAACATCGTAATTTTGTTGGTCGGTGGTTTGGTCGTATAAATCTTTGGCGATGGTTAGTTTTTCATCTTCAAAACCCATCGCAGACATCAAATCGACCACTTGGGCTGCCGTAAAACAATACCCTTTTGTGACCATTTTTGTGCGGTCCATTCGTTCGTCCTTAAATGCTTGCGATTTGATTTTGTCTTTCATCGTCGTCACATCGTCGTTGGTAGCGACATGATCACAAATTCTGATTTCTGGCACATTTGGCGGATCAACAATCAGCACATCTTCAATAAATTCACAGCTTGTAATAAATACTAATCCACCTACTACGAATCCCCAGCGAGTGAGCAAGGGCAAGCTAAAAATGTTTCCTTTCCGTTTCATATTCTAAGTATTTAATCACTAGAAAACAATAATTGAACCAATAATGGTTGATTCGTTTGAAACCTACGTCTTGTCCAATACAAGCTCATAACAATCAATAAATTACAATCATCCACCCCTGATAGGAGCAACAGCTTGCGTGAGAAAACCATTTTACAAATACTCACACAACAAACGTGGCGCGTTAGCAAACGCTTTGTTGGTGCCGAATTTGGAATGGGTTTAAGCGCAACTAGCGCGTATAGCAGGACAGTGAGCTTGCGAACGTAGGTGCATGAAAATTGTTACCTACCTCCCCACGCTGTTAACCTTTTTTTAAATTCAGAAGTTAATTTTGAATTGTTTTGATAAATGGGGTTTAAAGAAATTAGTGCCTTCAGTTTAATGGCGGCTTGTTGAGGTGTTAGAATTTTTCTTTCGATAAATTGATCAAAAATCCATAACAATCCATGATAATCAATTGATTGATTTTTGGCATAATTTCGTACCACTTTATCGCTGCTCAATACCATGGCATGGTGTTTTTGGGCTAAATACAAAACGGTTTTGTCCATTTCTGATAATGAACGAGGGTAATTAGTAGCGATGATTATACTCCGATCTTTTTGTTGAATATTGTGAACGGTTAATTTTTTTTGATGAATAAATTCAGACAATGGTTGTTGCTGTACTAAATACAATTCGTTAAAAACATCTAAAGAGGTGTGGATTTCAAAATTTAGGGAGAAAAAAGCGGTGGTTAAATCGAGGTCATGCAAATCAATAAAGATACACGCATCTGTAATGGCTATCTTCATTGGTAATTAAATGTTTTTACTAAACTCTTTAAAGTCAGCTAAACTCATGTTTTTAAGTGCAGCGGCTTTGCTAAATGAGATTAACTCTTCGACAAGTGCGCGAAAGATCAATTGATCAAATCTGCCAGATTCTTCGTTTCCTTCATAATTGACAGGTTCTTCGGTTCGCCAACCATTTTCTTCCATCCATTCAAAAAACTGACGTTTGTAATTGTCAGTGACTATTTTACACACATTGGCGCGCATGACAATTGCTTGCATAGAAATGCCGTATTGTTGTTTGATTTTACCTAGTTCGTTTATTGAAAGGCGGTGCCTGAATTCTCCTAATTCTTGTTTAATTGCCGATTCTGGCATTAAGACAGCTCCCGCAAATTGGTGGCAGAGTTTTTCGATTTGGTTTGTGCTGAGGGAGGAATCAAATTTAAGGAGTAAATGAGCGAGCTCGTGGAGTAAGGTAAAACGAATCCGATCTTTTTTATTCAATTGACGTTCGTTGTAAGCAATTACGGGAATAGTGCCATTTGCATAGGTTTGTAATCCGTCAAATCCAGTACTTGCGTTTAATTTTAAGACTTTGATATTTTTATCTTCTAACAAGGCGGCGATATTGGAAAGGGCGTTGGTTCCAAGGTTCCATTTTTCGCGTAAAAGATCCGCAGCAGTATTTACGTTTCCATAATCGGATACTTTGGGATAATCTTTTAACGGGTTTACAAAAGGAGCTTTTATTCCCAATAGGTCTTCAAGTTCTAAATACCGAGACAAATAGTCTTTGGTTTGTTCTTTTATACGGGTTTCTTCTTTTGCGGGAATCTTAAGTTTGCGGTAAGAAACCTCGCCAATTTCAACAACGGTGGTATTGAAAAAGAAATCAGGACGTACATTAAATAATTTGCTTAATTCTGCAATGGTTTCACTATCAGGAATTACCTCACCTTTTTCGTATCGGTAAATGGCTTGGCGAGTGACAGTTTTGGTCAATTTGTCTGCAACATCTTGTAAAGAAAATCCACTTAATAATCGCGCTGATTTAAAGCGGTCTGCAAAATTTGAGTTCATGGTAAAATATATATCTTAATACAAAGATAGTTTTTTTGGTTTACAAAAGTATTATTTTATGGGATATTAATTATTTAATTTTAAATTTTTATTTTGTTAATTGTGTGAATAATATATAGTTGATTTAATAGTTGTTTTTATACTAAGTTTACAATTTATGTTTTATATATGATTTTGTAAAGTGTTTCATTAAAATCACTATTTTATTGTTCAATTTAAAATAAATAAAGACGAAACGATCTTAAATGTTTTGGGCTTTTGTTCGTTGGAACGATTTTAATAAAGTTACCAACCATTTTTGGTTTGGTAACGTTAATTTTAGGAAAACACTTAATTTCATCTGAATGAATAGGACAAGCATTATTTTTATTTATTTATGTCTGTTGATGTGTTCTCATTCCTTTGGGCAATTCGAAACCAATGATTATCGACATGGGATGTTGGTTCGAGGAAAAATTTACGCAGGACCTACTTCCACAGAAAATAAATATGGTTTTATGTACACCTATGGGAGTGAGTTGCGGTTTTTTAATCGACATTCTATAGGTGTTGATTGGGTTTATTTTCGCAATGCGTATGAACAAGAAAGCTTGTCTGCCGCTGGGTATTATGAAAATAATGGGACATTTGAATACAAGGAAAGATCCTATTTTTTATTTGATTATCGGTATTATTTCTTGAATTATGACCCTCTTGCAATGCCTTACATTAACATTTTGACTAAGGTTGGGCATCAACATCAGTGGTTTTATGATGGTACTGGTTCTAAGTTTGACGTTCCGTATGATTTTGGTGCTGAATTTAATGAATATGGCATCGCAGTTGGAACACATATCGGTGGGCGTTTTGGAGTAGATATGAGTGCTGGAATTATGCGACAATTTCAAAAGGTAAAATATGGGAAACCAAATATTTATGAGCCAAAGTGGAAAATACACATGCGCATAAATTTATATTTGAATGTCTTCAAAATAAGAAATAAAAAGGATGCATAGTTAAGTGTGGAGTGATTTCATTTTTACAGAGCGAAAAAAACTATCACTACCTAATTTTTCCCCTACCTTTGCAAAAACCTTACATGTGGATGCGAGTTAGCTGGATTTTATTTTTTATGGTCATTAGTTTGGGTGCTGGTGCTCAAAAAGACATTAGTACTATGACGGGTGCTTGGTTTCCGTACTTGGGAAATCATAAATTGTCGGATAAATTTAGTTTACATACCGAGGTGCAATTGCGCCGCAACGATTATGTGTCGCATTGGCAACAACAATTGTATCGGGTTGGGTTGGATTATCATTTAAACAAACAGAATTCAGTGACGCTGGGCTATGGTTTTATTTCGACTTTTCCGTATGGTGAGCAACCAATTGTGGTGCAAACTGCCGAACATAGGATTTGGCAACAATATATTACGCAGGCTAATTTTGGTCGTTTTTATCTGCATCACCGTTATCGGTTGGAGCAACGGTTTATTGAACGGGCTTCGTTAAGCTCAATGAATGAAAAAGTGGTGGATGGGTTTAATTTTAGACAACGGGTGCGGTATCGATTTTTGGTGAATGTTCCCTTATCTAGAAAAACGATGGAGGACAATACCTTGTTTTTTTCAACATCGAATGAGGTTTTTTTAGGTTTTGGAAAAGGGATTGGTAAAAATATTTTGGACCAAAATCGGTTTTTTGCAGGCTTGGGATGGCAATTCACCAAACGGCACAATGTGCAATTGGGGTATATGAATCAATTTGTGGTAAAGGCCAATGGAATTCAAATGGAGCGCAACCACCTGATTCAAGTAGCTTGGGTTTATAGTTTTGATTTTCAGAAAAAGAACTAATCCACGTCGTTAGTAACTTCTTCAAAATCTTTTAGTTGAGATTTTAAATGTGGATCGTTGGTTTTGATGGCTTTTTGAAGTACCATGTTGTTAGGAATCGAAATAATTTCATCGTCCCGTGTACGGATTTTAAAAAACATGAGTCCGATATCAAAAATTTCACCTTCAATCTCGACGTCTTTATCCATAATCTTGATTTCGTCGCCAATTTTAGTGGCTGTGTTAAAAAAGATAATGATACCAGAAGTGATGTTGGATAAATGCGACCATTGCGCAAAAAAGGCCACCCCTAAAATTGTGACGATGGA
>JADZFJ010000420.1 GCA_020849935.1 Crocinitomix sp.
CACTTTTTGAAAATTATGGGACAATTAAAGCTGAAACTGTGAGCACCTCCGGACTTTTTAAAAATCACCAAGCCATTTTTTGCGAAGTTGCATTTGAGATAAGTGCTGAATTTATCAATGAAGCAGGGGCCGCTTTGGTGACACTCAGCTTCGTTACTTATGGCGATGTTACTAACAACGGTGATGTTAGTGCTTTTGGTTGGACGCATGATTATGGTATAGCAACTGGTGAAACCGGAAAGTTTTGTGTAGAAGATTGTTTTGTGAATTTTAGTACTATCGAAGGAACTATAGATATTTGTGATGCAAGTCCAGATGGTATTTGTGATCTTAATATGGGTACGATTGCTGGCTCAGTCACCTTATGTGAATCTTCGCCTTGTATCATAAATCTGTCTATAAATAATGAAACACAAATTACTGAAATAAATGCTTTCCCAAATCCAACTAATGGCTTGGTTACTTTGGATCTAAGTAGTTTGAACAAAATTTCATCTCTTCAAATTTATAACATGAATGGTCAATCATTAATGGAAGTATTCGATCCCAGTTCATCTATATATACAATTGATTTAGGAAATTTAGCCAAAGGAACATATATCTGTCAAATACAAAACGAAGAATTAATTTGGCAACAATTAATAGTTGTTCAATAAAATAGGTGATTCAATCATCAAATAAAACAAGTTTAAACAAATAATCTGTTCTTCGCGGACAGATTATTTGTTTATAAATTTGAATTTTAACATCTTAATTACCGGTTGTTTTTGGCAATAACGTGGTTACCTTTCTTGGTAAACAATCGTTTAAACGATAATTTTAATAAAAAAAGCAACAATTATTCTTCGTCTGGTTCGATATGAATGAGCACATGTCCTAATTGAGGAATGACATTTCTTAAATGCGTCTTTAATTCGTGGGCAATGTCGTGTCCTTATCTCACCGACAAATTTCCGTTGACAATGACATGTAAATCCACGTGATACAGCATTCCCGCCTTGCGAATAAAACATTTTTCGGTGCCTAAAACGTCCTTCACGTTCATAGATTCTTGGCGAATTTCTAGCAGGAGGTCGTCATACAATTGTTCGTCCATCATTTCTCCTAAAGCAGGCCTAAAAATGAGGTAACTATTGTAAAGAATGAAAGCCGAGGCCAGCAAAGCTGCCCAATCGTCTGCTGTTTCAAATCCTTTTCCAAAGATAAGGGCGATTGAAATTCCAATAAATGCCATGATAGAAGTGATGGCGTCGCTTCGGTGATGCCAAGCATCTGCTTTTAGCGACGAACTATTGGTTTCTTTGCTTTTTTTGATCACCACGCGATAGGAAATTTCTTTCCAAATGATAATTCCGCCCAATACAAACAAAGTCCACGCTTCAGGCGATTTATGTGGGGTTTGGATGTGTAAAATACTTTCGTAAGCAATCACCGTAGCCGAGGTCACCAAAAACGCAACCACTAAAAAGGTAATCAAGGGTTCTATTTTTCCATGTCCGTAGGGATGATTTTCATCCGCAGGACGTTTGGCATATTTTAAACCGAACAAAACGAGCAAGGAGGAAAAAATATCGGTAGTTGACTCAATCGCATCTGCAATTAAGGCATACGAATTACCGAAAAATCCAGTTAACCCTTTAATTAGGGCTAAACTGGAGTTTCCAATGATACTAAAATAAGTTGCCTTGATGGCAGTTTGTTCGTTGCTCAACCGTTGAGAATTTAATTTTTCTCGAAGGTAAGATAATCTGTTTCACCTGATCCACCAGACACATCTTTTAATTCAATTTTCGTGTCAGCTTGAGAAACAAAATCCCAATCATCCACTAAATCTTCAAAATCGTTGGTCAAACTAAAATTGATGTTAAAATCTAAATCATCTTGGCTATCATCATCACTGCTGCTATCTGAAATACTCCAAGTACCGTCGTAATTGTTTGTGCCGTTGTTTGCGTTTAAAACGCCCGAACTGTTAAAAGTGAAATTATACCCCGTAAAATTGCTTGTTTCATCTGAACCAGAATCAACAAATTTGGTAATTCGCCAGGTTCCACTTTGAACAGATGTTTCTACATCGGTTTTAATTTTGTCATCCTTTTTCTTGCAAGAGGTGAAAGAAATCATACCAATCATACCAATAAAAAGGGCGATTTTTAGTTTGTTCGTTTTCATTTTTTTGTTTGTTACTTCTTTTTGATTTGTTATTTTTTTGTTGCACACGTTTTGATGCCAAATGGTGCGTAAAGTGGGCAGAAACTAATGACACTGGTCAATACAAAAATTCCAGCCAAAATTAAAAGGACAATTCCTAATGTTCCTGTCACAGTACCTGTGAAATATAAAACTCCAACAATTGCAGCGATGATCACTCGGATAATTCGATCTGCGGTTCCCATATTTTTTTTCATTTTCTTGAAATTTAATTTATGTTGCTTTATTGCAGTACAAAGTTGGGGATTCGAAATAACCTGTGCAGTGACCGTGGTCACCATTCATCAATTATTTTAATTCCGGTCGAATTTTGTTCAATTTTTCCTTCATTTTCTAATTTTTTGAGGACTCGGGTGACAACTTCTCGCGCCGTGCCCAATTCGTTGGCGATTTGATTGTGGCTCATCTTGATAAAATCCTCATTCATCAAAAGAGTTTTCTTTTTCAAATGATCATACAAGCGTTTGTCCATCTTATCTAACAACAAATGCCCAATGGTGTCTAAAAGCTCGGTATAACGTAGGTTAAATTGATTGTAAAAGAGCTCGTTAAAAGCAGGATAATCTCTTAACCAAGCTGGCAAAAACTGCACAGGGATTAGTAAGATTTTTGAATTTTCTTCGGTGGTTGCATAAACTTTACTTGCTGTGTTTTTTAGTGCTGCATAAAAAGTCATGATACAACTCTGCGCAGGTTCGATATAATACAGCAATAATTCTTTTTCATCGAAGCGGGAATAGACTTTTACCAAACCTTCGATGACGATTGGTAATTCTTTGACAAATTGTTCTTCGCGCAAAATTTCCGTTCCTTTTGGGATGTCTTTAATGGTGGAAGATTGGAGAACTTGTTGAAGTAATTCGGGCGTTAAAAAGGACAATATTTTTTTATCAAAATCCATCTTTTTTTAAGTTTAAATTCCACTACGAAGGTAGTTAATTTTGATATTTAACAAGGACTTCTTGAAACTATTTACACCTCCTAAGTTGAAATTTATTCTTTAATCTAATGGTCGTTTTTTGAGCATTCCGCCGGTTGAATTTTTGATTCGATGTTGCATTACATAGGTGCTTTGTTTAGAATTAAACGGCTGATTAGTTTGCGAATTTTCAGTTAAAACAGTAATTTAGTTAAAATTATGAAACTAGTTTTAAGCATCTTATTCATCATTTTAGCAAATCACGCGGTGTTTGGGTGTTTGAGCGCATCACAAAACAGACTCTTTCCGATGGGAGTAACATCGGCGGGGTTGTGTGTGTTCGAAACGCGATTGACACG
>JADZFJ010000421.1 GCA_020849935.1 Crocinitomix sp.
TACAAAGGTTTTAACCACTTCTGCATGAAAATTAGGGGCTAAAACTTGGGCATTGGTGAATTTTCGCATCACCACAAATTGCTTTTTTTTGATTAAATCAATGGCAGGGTGGTTTTTATCGAATCCTTTTGGCGCCGATTTTACGCCATCTTCGCCTTGCAATTCGCCGAAAAACTCAATGAAAGTAGGGTGAGAGGTGATTTTTTCTATTGCCGTGGTGTCTGCTTCAAATTCTTTGCGAATGCGCAATAAATCTTCGTTATTCGGCGACCAAAAACCGCCGCCTACAAAGGTGTTATTGTCTTCAATTTGTAAATAATAGCCTCCCCGCAATTGGGGCTTAGTTCGTGAAAATCCTACGCCTAAATTTGTTTTATAAGGTGTTTTGTCTTTTGAAAAACGGATGTCTTTATAAATCCGATAAATATGAATTCCACTTAAGTCATCGTGTTTTTGAAATTCGGTATAAATTGCGTTAAAAAACACCTTATTTTCTTTAACAATTTCGTCAAATTCAGGTTTATTGGCTGCAAACCATTCGCGGTTATTGTTTTTTTTGAGTTTGGTGAGAAATTCAAAGGTGGTTTTCATATTCGGTTTTTAATTGTTCAAAGATAAGGGTTTCATGCCCATCTAGGTGAAGGATTTGTTTAAATGTCATCCCACATTTTTCGAGGACGTGAATGGAGGCTTTGTTTTCTGATCGCGCCCTGCCTACGATTCGCTGTAGTTGAAGTTGCTCAAAACCATAGGTGAGACATTTTTTTGCTGTTTCTGTAGCGAAACCTCGATTCCAATAAGCTTCAAAAAATCGAAAGCCAAGATCGTATTCACTCAACGTTGGGTCAAATTTCAATCCACACCACCCAATGAATTCGTTGGATGATTTTTCGATCACCGCCATTCTTCCTACGCCGTATTTTTGGAATTGATCATATTTTTCAAGAAAGCTTTTTGCCTCGGCAATATTCTTAAAAGGGGTATCGCCCGTATATTTTAAAACTTCGTGACTCAGGTTGAGGCGGTAAAAAGAATTCGCGTCTTCCACTGTAAGGTGTCTTAAAACAGTTCGTTCGGTTTCAAGGAAAAATGGAGACTTGTGTATCATTTAGAATCGCTAAATAGAAAGATCGAAGATAGTGGATTAATTTATTTAGCTTGCCAAAAAATATTTACTTTATTTCTGTTGTTGATTTTCATCGTCCGTTCAAATCTCAAACCGCTCAAACGTTTCTCCATTAAATTTATACGCCCCATTTTCAGCTGTCCCCACCCATAAATTCCCTAAATTATCTTTGTACATCGAAACAAGATTGACGATGTTTTCTCCCTTTTTAATCCAATAGTGCGTGATATTTTTACCATCGTATTTAAAAATGCCCTTGGCCCAAGTGGTGAGCCAAATGTCGCCTTGATTATCTTCGATAATATAGGAAAAATAGGTATAATCTTCGTCGCCAAAAATGGTTTTATCGCCTATTCCTTTCGTTTTTTGATACTGTAAACGATCACTTTTGGCTGTTTTTTCTTCGTCTATTTTATACCGGTGCTGGGTATTGCAAATCCAAAAAAGTCCTTCTTTGTCTTCGTAAATTGAACGAATGCCGAAAGTTCCTCCATGTGGTGCAATCGTTAAATCTTCTTCATACATCCATTTTATGGAGGTACCATCAAAGCGACAAAGACCAAAAACAGACGTGCCAAACCACAAAGCGCCCGATCGGTCTTTATAAATGCAATAAATTTCGTACGGACTAAAAAATGGATTGATTCCATTTTCATGAAATTCATCATGAAGGAAATGTTTAGGTAATTCAAGATTATACAAATTTTCACCATCGTAGCGGTAAGGACCATCTTCATTTTTTTTACCTAACATGTAAAACCATAAATCAGTTGGAGCCATTTTCCAATCTTTGCTTCGAATTGGTTGAAGGGTGGTAAATTTTGCACCATCAAATTTGTTAATTCCGCTCATGGTAGAAAAATATAGATTGCCCAAATGGTCTTCTTGAATTTGGCGAATACTGTCGCTACAAAGGCCATTTTTAGTTGTGTAATTGAGCGTAATTTTACCATCGTATTTGTAAACACCTTCGCCATTACTCCCAAACCAATAGTTGTTTTTCGAATCTTGGAAAATGTACCAAATACTGTCACTTAAGGTTTGAACCGTGTCAAAAAGTGGTGGATTGACGGGTGAAGTTGGATTATTTACCTCGGTATTTTGTCCCGTGCAAGCCACTAGTGCGATGATGGTACTAGCTAAACAAGTAAGTCGTAAAAAATAGTCTGCCAATTTCATTGATTAAGTTTTTTTAAAGATAGTTTTATTTGGTAATTATTTAGAATTACGTTGAATGGAATTACCTAAAAGCGATGAATTATTGCCGTTGGTGAATTTTTTTAATTTCTATATGTTTTAAACCGATAAGAAATCCCAAAAGCCAAATAATTTTTTGGGGCATTTGGGGTAATTCCAACACCACCCGAGATGTCCGTGATAAGGTTGTTGGTAATTAAATAGGTAAACCCAGCATCCACGCGATGGTCGGCTTGGCTGTGGCTTGGAATAAATCCATAAATTTCGGCGTAACAACCAAGTTTTTTTGTCAAACTTAGGCCGGTGGTTAAGGTGTAAATATAGGTTGGTTCGCCAGTTTCCCCATTCCATTCGACACCTAAATTATAGGCCAAGCCAATTTTTTTTGACAGGGTGTGCTGCATGGTGAACCTAAAAGCAGGTAAAAAATACGTGGTTCTAAATACATGACTGCCAATTTTTGACGTGGTGAGGTGCCCAATAAAGGAGGTTTTGGGTAAAATCCCCTTTTCTTCGGACAAGGCAACTTTAAAACCCAGGGTAATTGGCAAAATTCCATTGCTTTTAGTACCATTAAATTTTTCGGCCACCACTTCGGTGATCAATCTAAGTTCTAATTTTTCGTTCACACCATATTTCCATAAGGACGATGGGTAGGTCAAAATTTGATGTTCATCGTCCACATTTTCAATCGAAAAACCATTTTCAATTTGAATGTATTTTAAAGGAGTGATGTTTGAACATTCGGTTTGGTCGGGTCGGTCTAATTGAATGGGAGGTAATTCTTGACCAAAGGCAGAACCCAATGGAAAAAGATGGATAAACGCAAGCACAAAAAATCCTAGTTCCGAGCTTTTTTTAGGCACCTCATTTTTTCGAATTTTTAGCGTAAATCCATGTATATCTTTTAAATAAGTTTCTATTTTTTGGTTCATCATTGCGTTGAATTATTAAAGTTAAGTGGGTAAATATATAAAAGTTAGGTTAATCTAACAAATTTAGTTCTATTAATTTTGCTATCTTTGAAAATAAGGACACCAACACGTTTAAAAATGTTATCGTACACCGAAGAAAATTACCTCAAAGCTCTGCTAAAATTAATTTTGGATAATACTAGTAATGAGGCTGGTACAAACGAATTAGCCAATAGTTTATTGGTAAAGCCCGCCACGGTAAACGACATGTTGAAAAAACTGAAAGAAAAGGACTTGGTGAATTACGAAAAATACGGCAAAATCACCCTTACTCTCGAAGGTCAAAAACATGCCACTGAAGTTTTGCGCAAACACCGCCTGTGGGAAACTTTTTTATACGAAGTGTTTGAATTTTCGTGGGATGAGGTGCACGAGGTGGCCGAACAATTGGAGCATATCCATTCTGTGAAATTGATTGATCAGTTAGATAAATTTTTGAATTATCCGGAGTTTGATCCACACGGCGACCCAATTCCCAATAAACATGGCGAAATTAAGGTGCATTTTAAAAAAACCTTGTTCGATGTTGAAATAGGAACCACCTGCAAAATGGTGGCGGTTAAGGATAATTCAAGTTCGTTTTTGCAATACGTGGTAAAAGTTGGCCTGGGCCTAAACAACGAAATTAAGGTAATTTCTAAACAAGATTACGACGCCCTTTTAGTGATCGAAGTTAACGGAGTTGAATCCATTGTCAGTCAAAAATTCGCCGAAAATATTTTTGTTTTGGCATAGGTGGATGTTCTTTTTTTGAAGCTATTTCCTGCTTTACCCTCCAATCTTTTTGTTTGATCACAAAAAGGATTTCCACTTCAATCAGGGCTAAGCGAAATCATGAGATCAAATTAAAAACAAATATTATTCGGACTAATCAGGGCTAGGACTCGTACAAAAAAATAATTTTTTTTAAATTTTTTAACAGATTGATTATTAATTGATAAATTTTTAAAAAGCCCAAAAAACACACTTTCAGAAATGCGGATTTAAACTTGAAAGGCAACTTTGTTTTAAAACAAGCCGTCTATTTTTTGAGATCTCGCAGAATTACTTTTAAAAATAATCAAACTAAAATTTTGAACTTATGAAAAATTTCAAACAACTAGCATTGCTTCCGATTATTTTGTTCGGTGTAAGTGCCTCAGCGCAAGATTGGACAACCTGCGATGATTTTTCTGATTTATTACTTTACCCAAATGAAACTTTTGTGGCAGGTGAATTAATTGGTTATTCGCAGGGCGGAACGCAAGAAATTAATTGCGTAACAGGTTTTGCAAATGTAAATGAGTTTCCAGAGGGAATTATGGGAGTGGGTACCGTTGATTATGAATTTGATGGAACTAATCAAATAGCTCGGTTTTACATGTATGGCAATATGTTTGAATTCGATAATATGGGGTTTTCTGTCAATGGTTCGTCAGCGGTTATGTTAGACGGAACTTTTCCAATGACCATTGCAGGGGTGACAGTGGATCTTGATTTGAGTCCTCCAAATGTGGCTGAATGGGATTATTATTACTTGACTTTTACGGGCCCAATTGATGTGGTGAGCCAGATTTATTATGAAACGGCAGTGGTTGAATTATGCGTTGAACCGTTGGATGAGGTGACATTTACCGATTGCGATGATTTTACTGATACGTTAATTTATCACGAAGATTTTGTGGTTGGTGATTTAATCGGCTATTCGCAAGGAGGTA
>JADZFJ010000422.1 GCA_020849935.1 Crocinitomix sp.
AAATCCCAATACCCTTAATATCAATAATTATCCCCTACTAAGTGAAATAGAAGTATTGGATGAAACGCATGAAAACCGCACCAATCGGGTGTGTTTTATTGGGGGAATTTCTGAAATTCGTGGAATTGTCGAACTTATTTCGGCATTAGAAGGTTTGGACGTGACCTTGGATTTGGCAGGAGAAATTGAACCCGCTTTGAAAGAAAAACTTTCTGCCATGAAAGGTTGGGAAAACGTGAATGAATTAGGGTTTATCGACCGGAAAACGTCAGGACAAATTAGGAGCAAGGCATGCGCGGGAATCGTTACCTTTTTGCCTTTGCCAAATCACGTAAATGCGCAGCCCAATAAAATATTTGAATATATGGGCTCAGGTTTGCCAGTGATTGGCTCCAATTTCCCTTTGTGGAAAGACTTGATTGAAAAAAACAAAATAGGTTTTTGTGTGGATCCGAAAAATCCGAAAGAAATTAAAGACGCCATTCAATTTTGTTTGAATAATCCAGACGAAGTAAAGGCGATGGGAAATCGTGGAAGAGAATTGGTAATCAGCACGTTTAATTGGTCGATTGAAGAAAAGAAATTAGTGGCGCTTTACGCACAATTCGCTAAATAAGAAATTGGTAAAACAAAAAAAAGTCGAGATGGCCCTACTCTTCCATCTCGACTTTATGTTTACGATCAACGTTTTTTTTGGAAACGAATCGAAGGCCTACTCTTTTACGGATTTTCAGCGAACTCCTGCGTTAAATACTATAATGACAAATTTAGGGGTGCTATTACTCTTAAAAAACAGTTAAAAAGCCTAATTTTAAATTATTTTCTAGGTATTTAAACCTAACTTTTAGCTCTTTTTTTAAAATTTAAACAAAATAGCCATCTTTTTGTGTGATCTTTTTCAGAAAATGTTGGGGAGGTTTTAGTCGAGTTAAAACATTATTTTCTGTATTTTTTTTAGGATTCTTAAAATAGTTGGCGCAAGCGTCACCCAAGTACCTTATATTCCTCGCAACTATTCTAAGACGTCAATTTAATCCCGCTGGCGCAAGCGTCCCGCTTGTGCCTAGCAGATTTAAGCAGAAAGCTAGTTCTAGAATCGAGGCTAACGCAAGCGTCCCGCTTGTGCCTAGCAGATTTAAGCAGAAAGCTAATTCTAGAATCTAGGCTAACGCAAGCGGGACTCTTGTGCCTAGCAGATTTACCCAGACTTAAAGAAAAATTTAATTAATTATCTTTGCTAAAATTCACGCTGCGGTTGATTCTGTGAACTTATAAATTAAACGAACTAAAAATATAACTAAAATGGGCCTCTTTATAACCTTATTCGTGATTATTTTTATTGCTGGGTTCATTTATTTGAGAATCAAAAAAAGCGAACATAAAAAGTTAGTAGAATTTGAACCGAATTGGTTGTTATTTGAGGCAGCTTTGAGAAGGAAGGATTTGGTCGAAATAAAGCGACTTGGCGAAGAACTAGTTTATAACCCGCACATCAAACTCAGTCATTTAGAAAGAATGGCTGTCGAACTAAAATCACTCGTACACAATTCGAAGGATTTGAAAGAATTAGAGCTTTTAGTTTACAATAAAATTTTAACCAAAAAAAAGGGACGAAGTTTGTGGTAATTTAGACAATAAGATGCTATTTTACATCCTTTATTGAATCGGCAAAGTTGAAATAATCGGTGAAATCGTTCAAGTAAAGTTGGTTGTGGTACAAACACTCGAAAAATTTACCATCCAACGATGTAAGAGAGAAAAATTCTCCATCCACACAAACGAGAATTGTTTTTGTTTGATGGAAATAACGTGAGGTGGTGCTATATGTTTGAAATGGTCCTAATATGGACAAGGGTGCATTAAAAAAACTACGATTCAACAACTCTCCTTTTCGGGAATACGCCACTGTATCACCTTCAAAAACAGAAAAATTGTATTGACCTAGCGAATCTAACTCAAATAGTTCTGTTGAAAATCCACCTAGATTCGATTCGATGGTTAATATGACCAACTTCTTTTGTGAGGAAGTCGCTTCTTGGAGAATTGAATCGATTTTCTCGTAATTTGTATAAAAATCTATGTTTTCTAAAGGTATTAGCACACAATCTTGCGCTTTTACAGGGTGTAAACACAGAAAAAAAAGAACATTAATAATTAACCACTTAGGTTCAACAATGTACTTTTTAAATATGGTTAAATAATGATTGCCAATTCTGAGCATGGATTTTAATTGTATTATATAAAGTTAACTAAATCAATCAAACCATTATAAGCTCCTTCAGATACTTTTCTATTTGAACGACCACTTGATTGCGAAGAATTAAAAAAGCTATGATTCCAAGAAGTCCACTAAGTATGAAGGTGAAATAGTTGGAATAAATCGCGAAAAAGATAAAAGAGATAAATAAAGCCGTTAAAATAGCAAGAATAACTAATTTAAATTCATTGACTTTGACGGCAATGCTTGTGAATTTTATGTTTTTGGTTAATTGTAATTCGAGGTTAAGGCTGAGCTTAATACCGCCACGAAAAATAATTGTTGGTCGGAAAATGGTTAAAAACATGGCCCGATTTATAGGGTTTTCTTTGGATTCCTTTTTTTCCAAACGGCTTTCCAAAATTCGATTTAAGTCAGCATAATTTGGGGTGAACAGTTTTTTTTCAATCAACATATTGTTTAACCTATTTAAGGATTTGGAATTTTGCCAACTGCAATTCATCTTTTTTTTCGGTATTTTCGTTCTTGTTCTGACAAGCGAAAAACAGAAATACAACTAAAAAAAATACGATCTGTTGTTTTAACACAAAACTTACCTTATGAATCTGCAGACAAAGTACTCATTTTATTGTTTATCGTCAATACGTACCTAAATTTTCTCTCCCTAATCCATCAATTCTCAAGATTTCAAAGCATACCCCTAGAAACTAATAAAGCAATTCTAAGACGTCAATTTATTCCCGCTGGCGCAAGCGTCCCGCTTGTGCCTAGCAGATTTAAGCAGAAAACTACTTCTAGAATCTTGGCCGGCAAAAGCGGGACGCTTGCACCTAGCAGCTTAAACATTTTTTCGAAAATATCTATATAAAGTAAAATAGAACCACGTATGCACTTTCTACAATTACCATCTAGAAACTAATCGATTTAATTTAAATAACTATATTTAACCCTCAAAACAAAATCGATGAAATTAAATTTCCTGAGCTTATTTTTGGCATTGATAGCCTATTCAACCTCTATTTGTGCGCAGGAAGATTTGGATGCCGTTTTTGATGACGGAGACGAAACCAATGGATTTGGAATTGCTGTTGGCAGCGATTTAGTGACCTTAGGAACAGGAACTTTGAATGTTTTTGGCGAATTTACGGTTCTTGATCGGGTTGGTGTGGTAGCTGGGGTTGGAACTATGCCACTTGGTGTGATTATGGATTTCACAAATCCTGATATAATTGGAAATCCTGAAGATAATAACCTATTTATTA
>JADZFJ010000423.1 GCA_020849935.1 Crocinitomix sp.
ATAGTGATGACATAATAATTGGTAGATAATCAATCCAGCCACAAACCCAAGTTTGATTTGCATAAAGTACATATACAACAAGCTAGGGTTTAAATACAAGATGGTGGGGCCGAGAATCAAGGTAAGAACAAATGATGGCCATGTGATTCCATACCACAATCGTTTGGACATTAATTTGTATTGTGGAATTAGGATTTCTTGCGCTTCTTTTGATTTACTGCTCGCTTCGGCGTGATAAACAAATAATCGGACAATATAGAAAAGTCCTGCGAACCAAGTCACAATAAAAATCAGATGTAAGGCAACAAGTGTTTGATACATTATTTGTAAAAGTTCATTTCATCCAAATAAGTAAAAACCTTTTCAGAGAGTAAATAACGTACATCTTTTTTATTCGAAATCATGTCCCGAATCAAACTAGAAGAGATCGATAAAATTGGAGTGTCTGTGATGGTGACGTTTGGCAAATGGATGTTTTTATCCTCAGATGAGGTAAGAATCAATTCTTGTTCAGTGACAATTCGTGGATAAACAAAAATCGAATAATTTTCTAAAATGTATTCATAGTTTTTCCATTTGTGAAGGGTCCGCAAATTGTCCTCTCCCATGATGAGGGTGAAAACATGGTGAGGATATTTTTCCTTCAATGCTTGCAAGGTATAAACGGTGTATGAAGGTTTTGGTAGATGAAATTCAATGTCACAAACTTGTAGTTTAGGATTGTCCTCTACCGCAATTCGAACCATCGCTAGGCGATGTACATCAGACAATAAATTTGCTTTCTTTTTTAAGGGATTTTCAGGCGTGACAACAAACCAGACTTCGTCTAACAAATCCAATTGGGCCATGTAATTTCCGATAATTAAGTGTCCAATATGGATGGGATTAAATGATCCAAAAAACAACCCAATTTTTTTCTTCATCACGTGTTCTTTTCCTGAAAAACCATCAATGATATCGCCAACTATCGAGCTCATTTAGCAGAAATAAATTTTTTAACTACCTCTTCAATTTCATGACAGGCCTTTTCCAAATTGTCATTTAACAAGACATAATCAAATTGATCTGAATACGTTAGTTCTTCATTTGCCTTGTCCAACCGCATTTTTATTTGTTCGGGTGTTTCCGTTTTTCTATTTTTTAACCGTTCTTCCAACACAAAAAGTGAAGGCGGTCGAATAAAAATGGAAAGCGCTTGATCCTTAAAAATCTTTTTTAAATTGATTCCACCCAAGGCATCTACATCAAATAAAATGGTTTTGCCTTCTTTCCAAAATTCAATTACTTGCGACTTTAAGGTGCCGTAAAAATTGTCTTGATAAACTTCTTCCCATTCAACAAATTCCTCTCGAGCGATTTTTTGTTTAAATTCTTCTACCGAGAAAAAAAAGTAATCTTCTCCATCAACTTCCCTGCCTCTTGGCGCACGACTTGCGGCGGAAATTGAAAATTCGAACGACTCAATATTTCGAAGTAAGTAACGGACAATTGTTGTTTTTCCCGCTCCGCTTGGCGCCGAAAAAATCACACATTTTCCCTGTGGAAACTGTTCAAGAATAGCATCAAATTTTTCGGCTTTGTTCATCCCTCCATCTAAAATTACAAGGTGTTTAAAATCTGCTCTTTAATTTTTTCTAATTCATCCTTCATCTCTACTACAAGCTTTTGCATTTCAGCGTGATATGATTTAGAACCCAAGGTGTTTATTTCACGACCAATTTCTTGCGAAATAAATCCTAATTTTTTTCCTTGTGAGGTGGCTTCGTTTAAGGTCTCAAGAAAATAGGTCAAATGATTCCCTAAGCGTTGTTTTTCCTCTGTAATATCAAATTTTTCGACGTAAAAAATCAATTCTTGTTCAAATCTATTTTTATCCACCTTTGTGGTGCCAACAAATTCTTCCAAATTGTTTTCAATACGTTCTTTTATGCTCGCAATTCGCCCTGTTTCAAATTCTGGAACACGCTCAAATGCCTTTTGAATATTGCCAATTCGTAAGGTAAACTCTTCTACCAATCGCTGTCCTTCTTCGTTTCTAAAACGAATATGCTCTTCGATTGCTTCATTCATGACACTCAATATACATTCCCATTCTGCTTCGTCCAATTCCTCAGATTCAGTGGCAAAAACATCTGGCATTCTCAATAAAATCGCCATCATGTTTTCTTCTTTCAGCCCCATTTCTTCGGACAACTCTGAAAGTTGACGGTAATAGCTCTTAATTAAAGTTTTATTGATTTTTTGCGATGTTTCTCCGCCAATGGGTTCCACATTGATACTACATTCTACCTTGCCACGATCTAATTCTTTCCCAATTATTTTTCGTAACTCAATTTCATTTTGCCTATAAATCGTTGGCATTCGGATAAATAAATCCAGACTTTTGCTGTTTAGCGACTTAATTTCAACAGTAATTTTTTTGTTCGAAAAAGTTGCGGAAGCCTTTCCAAAGCCAGTCATTGATTGTAGCATAGGTTCTTTTTTTACAAAAATAGGAATAATAGATCAGCTAATCCTTCTCCTATCGTTTGAAATGCGCTTATTTTTTTCCTTTTTTTTGATGTTTTTTTTTGAAAAAAGTTGTAATATTGGATGTTAGTTAATTAAAATTCGTCAAAGAGCAACAGGTTAGGTCAGATTCAGATTTAATTTTTGCTGGACATAATTGTCATTTTATTTAACATAACTAATTGTATTTTAGATTTTTAATAAAAGTAAAAATATTTTTCATATCGATAAGAAACCATACTGATTTTCAAACGTCTTACAGATCAAGATCATTCCTCAAATTGTTAAGATCTGGCTTAAAAAATTACCAACTATGCTAAAAATATTTACTCAAATTACGGCCCTTCTTTTTTTGGCTCTTATAATCAACGGTACTTCCTATAGTCAAGTCACTACGTATGCTTATACTGGTGCAGCCCAAACATATATTGTTCCACCAGGTGTTACTTCAATTCGTATTGAAGCAAAAGGTGCTGCAGGAGGCAACGGAAGTGGTGGTGCTGGTGGATTAGGAGCTTGTATGGCAGGAACTTTCACCGTAGTGCCGGGCACTGTTTTAACTGTAGCGGTTGGTGGTGTTGGTTTATTTGGATACAATGCCGGCGGTGGCGGTGGTGGATCTGGTGTTTTGCAGGGTGCAACACCATGGATTATTGCTGGTGGTGGCGGTGGCGCTGCTACAAATGCTGTTGGACATCATGGTGTAACAACTACTTCTGGCGTAACTTCATCTGGTCCTGGCGGAACAGGTGGTTCAGGTGGTCAAAAGGGATATGTTAGTGGCGATTGTGGCTGGTCTTCTGGTGGTGGAGGTTTGACTGGAAATGGATACGGTGGAAATGGTTTGTGGGATGGCGGTGCTTTACCTGGCACACTTTTAGGTCCTGGAGCAGGTAGATCTTGGTCTGCTGGTGGTGCTGGCGGATCGAATGGAGGATGTACTTGGACTTATCCCAACACGGGAGGTTGGGGATGCGGCGGCGGTGGAACTGGTGCTTATGGCGGCGGCGGCGGCGGTGGATACTCTGGCGGTGGAGGAGGACAATATGTAGATCCAAATCCTCTCCACAAAGGTGGTGGGGGTGGTGGCTCTTACAATGATGGAATTGATCAAGTCAATTCTGCTGGATGTCGTGCTGGAAATGGTGAGGTAGTGATTACTGTTCTTTGTGATGCCATGACTGTAGTCGTTTCTGACGATGAAATTTGCGCAGGAGAAACTATCACCTTAGATGCGACCGCAGCTAGCGGATTACCAGTAACATGGGATTTGGGTGTGGTTGATGGTGTACCGTTTACACCAGTTGGTGTTGGACTAATTACTTACACAGCAGTTACCGCAGATCCAGACGATTGTGAATTAGAAGTAGATATTCAAGTAAATGCTTTACCAACAGTTACCTTAACGGTAGATGATACAGAAATTTGTTTAGGTGAGGAAGTAACCTTCACCTCTAGTGGAACAGCCACTACATATTCATGGGCACCTGTTGCAATTGTCTCAGGAACACCCTACACACCTCCTTCAGCAGGAACGGTGACTTACATTTTAACAGGAACAATAACAGCCACCGGATGTGAAAACACAGACGAAGTTGATGTGACCGTACATCCTTTACCAGTGGTTACAGCAAC
>JADZFJ010000424.1 GCA_020849935.1 Crocinitomix sp.
GAACGGTGCCGATTACCTGTCGCGCTTAAAAACGATTGATGTGTATTCATGGTCGTATAAATCTCAAGATTCTACCATCACCCATATTGGTCCAATGGCGCAAGACTTTTTTACGACTTTTGAATTAGGCACGGATTCAACCACCATAAATTCTGGTGATTTTGATGGAGTGAATTTGTTGCTTCTAAAAGCATTGGACGAAAAAATGACTTTAATAGAAATACAACAAAACGAGTTAATTGGACTAAAAAATGAACTGATTCTTCTTCAAGAACAACGAGAAAAATTGTATCAAATGCTCCTCGATTTAGAAAATAAAACAGCAATATCCAAAGTTGATTAGTTAACAAAATAGTCCAAATTATCTTCATATAATTTGGACTAATTAGTTAGGAAGTTTAATTAAAATTGAACGATGTCCTAATTTCAATTTTGTCAACCTCGCGCGTGAGTTCATCAAAGTAAAGAATTGGGACTACCTCCATAGACAGGCTCTTTAAAAAAAATGAACTGTAATCGGAAGTTCTTGTGTTCGGGATACCTGTCCTACTCCAGTGAATCCTTCCACACCAATATTTTCAGTATCGTCAGCTGTGGCCGACACTTTCACAGTAACCGTAATCGTCGTATCATTTACCAAAACAAAATCACTAAAGAGTAGATGTTCAGTCGGAATCATTTTCGGTGAAACGAAAGAAGAAAATCCACTTCCTGTCAATGTTAACACAACTGTATGATCACGTTTAATTTCGGATGGATTGCTGGCAATAGAAGACAATGAAATTGCTATTGGTGCAGGGGGTGGCACATTTCTATTGATAACGGACGGTTGCGTGGTAGTACCTAAAAGGGTATCTTGCATTCCGAAAATATTTGGATAACTATTTGAATGTTGCCAAACAGCTTGAGACATAAACGCAGCAAGGTATTCTGTAAACTTTCCGCTTGATGATGGCGGTGGTGTGCCGTTAAAAACCCCTAGAATAGCACTTAAATTATTTGCAAGAGCTAACGAAGTATATTGTTGATAATTAGTTAGTCCCCCTAGTTTTGATAAAATATATTCTTGGAAAATTGACCACTCATCTTTTTCACCATAGGTTAAATTAGCAAAGTTTATATTGTCTTGGTAGATAGAGAACATAGCGCCTGCCGATCCCATTTGAAAGTTATAGATGTTAGTACCAGTATAGGCCATTGGTGCAATATCGTACGAACATGACACCACATCACCGTTCGTATTCATAGTGACATCCCAAAGTTCAGCAGGGGGCCGCTTAGCATTCGCAAAAACGGAATTGGAATAAGTTGCAAAAGTATTGTTACCAGCAGTTGGTCCTGCGAAGCTTATAAAACAAACGGTAGACAAACCGCTAGCATCCCATATTGATTTATCTCCTTGAGTTTCCAATAAATTTAGGGCTAAGGTGCTTGATAACATTCCTCCTAAACGATGGCCTGTTACGCAAATATTTATTTCAGAGGAAGTAATCGTCAACAAATAATCTTGTAATGTCTTGGTGGTGGTAACAGAATCAACCATAGATAAAAGGATATTCATGTCGATACTGGCCGATTCGTTAATCTTCGCCCCACTTGGTGACGATTTGGTGGTATTAAGAGGCCAATTCATCGTGTTGATTACGTTAAAATCTTCCAGTAACCAATCAACTTCTGAGGCAAAATTTGTCCCTCGAATGGCTATCGCATATTGCGAAGTTGTTCCATTTTGTGCAACGTACATTAAGTTATCTTGCATAGCGGATCCAGGAACGGTGTAAGCCACAGGTCCCCAGACTATGTGCCAATTTCCTAAATTAGAAATTGTCCCTCCGGGCGGAGTATAAGTAACTAAAGGCAATGCAGTAGTAATTTCTTGTTTAATTTGTGTCTCAGGAGATGGGGTAGTGATTCCTTCTCCCGTATAGGCTAGGTAGGCTAAGCCTAACATGATTTGACGCTGTTCGCAGTTTAGAACTGGAGGCGCAGGATAATTACTTGAATTAGACATAATTTTATTTTTAGATTTAATAATGGAAATATAACCTTATTTATGCAGCAACCTTTGGATAAAAATCCCGGCATAAAAAAAAGGTTTTCAAAAATGCTTATAAGCCAGCTCCATAAGGAATGGCGTCATTATTTGGCGGGGTTGCTCTTTTCCAATCCGTAGAGTTTCCTTTTTTAAGAAACTCTACGGCAGAAAATGAAAACAGCATTTCGATATTGCTAACAAAAGTTGCTGATTTATCCTTGTTGTGGATTATAAACCGCAACATTGATAACAGTTGAATCTGAATCGATTATTAACCAAACGAAGGCATTATTCGTTGAAGCAGCAAGTAATGTTTGGAAACCGTTAGCGCAACTTGGATTGATGTTATAACGTTGCTCAGCCCCATAGTAGCTGCTATTCAGCACAACATAATCCGGTGTTCCATCTTCATTGGCTGCGCAAGCATAAATGTAGCCGCCATCATCTGAACCTGGAGGAGCATTATTTGGTGCAATTCTAGATTTTGCTTCTTTCAAAGTTTTTGGAAAATTTAATTCTTTAGTTGACATAATTTTATTTTTTTTATTAATTATTAGGCTTTTTCGCAACCGCTATAGCTTTTGGCGAACGCGGTCAGATACCTCCCTGTTTTTAAACTGTCACAGCCAGTTCGTTTTTTAATCCTTCGACAAGTTCGGGATGAAAGTGGGTTCTGCTCCACTTTTTTATAAAGCTTTATGGATACAAATTTGCAGTAAAATAAAAATCCGCGGAAGGGTAGAAATATCTGTTTTTAAAATCAGACATTTTTAGTTGGTTAGTTTTTAACTAGATAAAAATAACTGGGGGTGGTCTTGAGATAATTGAATGAAGGTAACTTAACTAATGATTCCGTAATTCCAGAGAATAGGGCTAATCCGTTAAATTTTAATAAAAATCTGGAGGGTAATTTAGAGTTGAACTGAGGATATTACATTTCCTCATTTTTGGAATCGAATTAGGGATTGAGTGAAGAATCAGACGATCCGCTTTATCGGACCTTTCCAAAAACTATTCTCATTTTAAAAAACACTTTGGCGAAAAACAAGTTAATTTTAGTTTTTGTCGTTATATAAAATACTCGCCATTTATCGCCTTTCACGAAATTATTGGTGGAGTGGTTTTGAATTAATTCAAGGATTTGGTTTACCGGTTTTTCCACACTAAATTTCTCGATCCATTCAATTCCTTTTTTAGATTTTGGGACTTGATCTTGTTTTGTTGCTAAAATTTGTTGTAAAGCGTCACAAATTTCTTCTGACGTTTTAGCGTTGTAGAGCGGGTAGAGCTCCGCATAATCTTTTTGGTACAAAGCATCATTCCGATAATGAAGTAAAGGTGTGCCAGTTGCCAAAACCTCATTTACAACGCCACAGGTTA
>JADZFJ010000425.1 GCA_020849935.1 Crocinitomix sp.
CACAATGATCGCTGAAAAAAATCGTGAGAAAGGGATTGAATGTCTTGCTTATTTTTGCAACCTAGAAGAAAATCAATATTCGTATCAAAATTGCTGGGTTGTTGAATTAAATGGCGAAATAATTGCGGCCGCAAATGTTTATAATGGGGCGGACTTATTAGCTTTAAGAGAACCTGTAATTCGTTATATCCGTGAAAATTACAATCCGGAATTTAATCCAGGAATTGAAACGGAGGCAGGTGAATTTTACATTGATACGTTCGCGGTTCATCCGAGTTTTCAAGGCAAGGGAATTGGACTTAAAATTCTCGAATTTTTGATCGAGGAATATGTTGTAAATCAAAAAACACCACTTGGATTGTTGGTAGAATCAGACAATGTAGCTGCCAATAAATTATATACCAAAGCAGGATTTCGATACGTTCAAAAAAGAGAATTTCTAACAAAAGTGCTGGATCATTTGCAAATAAAACCAGATAATTAAAGAATAGTAAATGTTTAATAATTAATTTGTTGCAGTGATTTAGGAGGTAAGTTGTTTAAAAAAAAAAGTTCGGTTTGTCCCACTTAATTGAATAAAAAACAAACTAAATGCCTTCTTTCAACGTTAAACTAGTGATTAAATCAAACTTGTTTTAACAAAATAGGGGAGCATGATAAACTTTTATCTCGATCGAATTGACTACAAAGGTGAAGTGACACCCAGTTTAAACACGTTGAAAAATCTTCAAAAAGCGCACGTTTTAGCCGTTCCTTTCGAAAATTTAGACATCCATATTGGTAAACCTATCGATCTTTCGAAAGAGGGGTTGATTGAAAAAATTATCTTTCAAAAAAGGGGAGGATTTTGTTTTGAGTTAAATGGACTTTTTTGCGAATTGTTAACCGAAATTGGGTTTGATGCTCATTTAATTGCGGCTCGAGTTTTTTCCCGTGATAATGGATATGGTTTGCCAATGGATCATGCGACTATTTTGGTGAATTTAGATGAAACCAATTATTTAGTGGATGTTGGGTATGGTGAATTTTCTTTCGAACCCTTAAAAATTGAACTAAATAAACCTTTGGAAGACGAACGTGGTTTTTTTATTATTGAGGAACATGAAAAGGATGTTTATCGGGTCAGTAAACTCGACCAATCGAAAAAGAAACACGAGTATCTTTTTGAACTTAAGCCGCATCCACTGGTTGCTTTCAAGGATATGTGTTTATATCACCAAACCAGTCCAGATTCACCTTTTACCCAACGCCGATTAATTACCCTACCAACCCCGACTGGTCGTGTGACGCTTACTTCTGAGAAATTTTTAGCAAAAGACGGACGTCAAATTAAGTTAGAAACGATTGAAAATGAAGAAGCTTTTTACACAAAATTAGAAGAGGTATTTGGCTACTCCACTCAAAATATATTGGTTGAATTAAATAAGTAAAGCCTTTTTAATCAATTTTTTAATCAAACTTATTTAAAGCTCTTATTTCGTAGGACTTTTCTTCTGTAAAATCAATTTTCAATGAATCTTGCTCCTCATCATGGATCATTGGAAAACCTTTAATTAAATCAGCAGGCAATTCGGATTTACCTTTATTAAGCTTCCAATACGCTTTCATTTCTTTTAAATCGTTTACGTTAACCGCCACCAAAACGCCTAATGTGGTGTGTTCATAAATAAAATAATCGCTTCCTAAAGTAAATTCCATTCGACAAAGATAGAATTAAAACTTCATTTCAACTTGGAATTCCCCAAATGATAAAAATCGTTCTAATTTCAATAATACGATTGGATTTAAGGGAGTGTTTCAGTTAATTATTTTTCTTTTCCGCTTTCCGAATTGCTTCACGACGGGCTGTTTCGGCTTCGATGAGTAAAAGTACCTTATCGCATGAGGCAATTTCGTTCTCTAATTTGATCCGTTCATTTTCTTCCATCCAGCGGCCTTTCGCACGAAGCAAAAGCGTTTTATTATTCGAATCCGTCGTGCATTTTGTTTTTGATTTTTGCAACTCTTCTTCTGTCATCATCGAGAGTTTGTTTACGTCAAAATCGACATATGCACTTACATCCAAGCTATCAGCGTCTAAAATTGCTTGAATTCTATCAGCTTCGGCCTTGCCAGGTTCTTCCATTCCTCCATTTTTCTCCTCTTTTACCTCTTTATCTTCAGTCACTACTTTTTTATCTTCGCTTCCTTGTTCTGTCGTTGATTGTTGGGGGTCCGAATTTTCTATGCCGGAGGATTTTTGGCTTTCTTTCAACGCTTTTAATTCGTTTTTTAATTGATCTTCTCTTGCATTAAATCGCGTTCTTTCTTCCTTATTTAACACCCCGTTTTTCTCAATCATCAAATTGGTTTGCTCTAATTTACATTGATCAAGGGCTTGTTCGAGTTCCAATTCCTTTATTTCAAATTCAAGTGTTTTTTTATCAGCATCTGAAATTCCAGGTTTTGATAATTTTTCTTTTTTCTGGTCAATCTTTTTTTTGCTGGTAACGATTTTATTTTCTAAAACGGTTTTTCTAGCCTGCAACGATTCTTCTGGTGTCATCATTGGCTCACTATCTTCTGCGTCTTTGTCTGCATCCGTGCTTGTGGATGCATTATCTGTCTGATTCGAAGAGCCATTTGAGGAACTACTTGCCGCTCCACTGCATAAAAGACCGTAAGAGGCAACCAACATATCTACACTCATAAAACCTCCAGACGCTTCTGCCATTTGATTTATTGGATCTTCCATTTTGAGGTGAGCGTAATTATTCCCGTCTAAACGAACAAAACCGCTCACTGACCAACTTTTACTTGCGCCCTCACACTTCTTTTCTCCTTTTAAGTCGATATCCTTAACTGGCAATGAACTCACACTGACAGTCACTTCGCCACCATCATCGGTCACTCCATCTCCAAGTTTTGCGTCACCTAACATCACTGAAACCGTGTGGCCCACTACTGGTTGATCTTTGTATGTAATTTTTAGTTTTACATCAATGGAGAATGTTACGTTGCCTACAAAAAGACATAACACGGTAAGAAAATATATTTTTTTCATTTTA
>JADZFJ010000426.1 GCA_020849935.1 Crocinitomix sp.
AGAAGCGTTCTCTAAATTTGGATCTGACTTAGATGCTGCAACAAAATCGGTCCTAGACAAAGGGATTAGAAACGTGGAAATCTTAAAACAAAACGAGGGAGATCCTTTCCGGGTTGAAAATCAAATCGCAATTATTTTTGCAGGTTCTAAAGGTTTATTAGGAAATGTTCCGGTAAACAAAGTTAAAGCCTTCGAAAAAGAATACATCAATTACTTGACTGCAAATCATAAAGACGTGATGAGCGCTTTAGCAGCTGGTAAATATGCTGATGATTTGACAGATGTTTTAGAAAAAGTAGCGTTAGAATTAGCGTCTAAATATTAAAAAAATACGAATCGCCCATCTGGAACTAAACCCTCCAGATGGGAATTCAAACTAAGCTGACGATTAAAAAAACCGCATGGCTAACTTAAAAGAAATTAGAAACAGAATAACCTCAGTGTCTTCAACTATGCAGATTACCTCTGCAATGAAGATGGTGTCCGCTGCAAAATTAAAACGTGCACAAGATGCGGTGACCAAAATGATGCCTTATTCTCAAAAATTACAAGAAATTCTTTCAGGACTTTCTTCCTCTTTAGACGGCGTTGAAAATAGTTACGCTTCAGATCGTGAAATTAAAAATGTCGTGATCGTGGCAATTACATCAAACAGAGGTTTGTGTGGTGGTTTTAACAACTATATCATCAAAGAAACCATTCGTTTGGCCAATGAAGAATATGCTGGTAAAAATGTAAGTTTGGTAACCATTGGAAAAAAAGCAACGGATGCCTTTAAAAAATCGCCAATGTTCGCAAAAGACGATTTTTTACCAACTAATTTAGATGATCTTTGGAATCAGTTGTCTTACGCAAATGCTACTCCAATTGCTGAAAAATTAATGAAAGCTTACGCTGACAAAAAAATTGATAAAGTGGTAATCGTTTATAATCACTCTAAAAACGTGGCGACACAAGTGGTTCAAACAAGTCAATTATTACCTGTTGTACACGCACAAACCGAAGGAGAACATAAAGAATTAGATTATATTTTTGAGCCTTCAAAAGAAGAAATTGTTTCTGAATTACTTCCGAAAACTTTAAAAACACAACTTTATAGTTTGTTATTAGAATCGTATGCAGGTGAGCACGGCGCACGAATGACTGCCATGCACAAAGCAACCGATAACGCAAGCGAACTGAACAAGAGTTTAAAATTACAATACAACAAAGCCCGTCAAGCGGCAATTACAAACGAAATCCTAGAAATCGTTGGTGGTGCCGAAGCATTAAACGGATAAGTTGTTTAATCTCATTGCGAAATCTCGTCTATATCAAATAGGCGAGATTTTTTTTGTCTAAAATTTTGGGATGTGGCGTTATTGGATGGGTGGTTTATTTATCGTTTATTCGATTGGTGATGTCCATTCTTTCGTGGAGAATTCTGATGATTTCAATTACCCCTTTGTCAATTTGTTGATAGAATATAATGTGTTTCCCGGATTGTAACCCATATAGATTTTCGCTAATCCCATCATATTTTTTGCCTAATTGGGGATTTATGCCAACCTGTAGACAATCAAATTTTAAACTCGAATAATATTGATCCGCTTGATTTTCTGACCATTCTTCGAAGGTGTAATTCCAAATAGCATTCAAATCGTTAATTGCTTCTTGCTTAAAAATAACCTTAGCCATTCTTTCTTTTTTCAGCTTTGAGCGTTTTTAGATTTTCTTCAAAGTCAAAATTTTCTATGCTAGGACTGTTTAAACCTACTTGAATGGCATTTCTAAGCGCCGCCATTTTATTTTCTTCGTCTTCAAGTAGTCTAAGTCCTGCACGAATTACTTCGCTAACATTTTTAAATCTTCCTACCGAAATCTGGGTTTGCACAAATTGGTCAAAGTAGTTCCCAAGTGATATTGATGTGTTTTTCATCTGTAATTTTTTTCCAAGTTACCAAAAATTGGTAATTTATACAAATTTTGAATTATTTTTTTTAGACAGAGGTAAACAGGTTTTGTTTCGTTACATTTTGGCGGATTTATATCATACCAATCAACCAAATTCTCCTTCAAATTTCGCAGGCTGTAACCACTTTCAAAAAACCACGTATCGGAAGTATCAACTCCACGAAAATGACATTAGGTGACCGCATTCAAGTATTAAGAAAAGAAAAACGACTCACGCAAGCCGGTTTAGCTTCAAATATTGGGGTCTCGATTGCACAATTAACGCGCTACGAAACCCAAGACGTTTTGCCTAACGCAGATGCTCTAAAACGAATGGCCATGTGCTTTGGTATCACGATTGATTTTCTAGTGAACGGCACAACCGCCCAAAAAGCCGAAAGTGCAATTTCCGACGCCAAATTATTAGGACTATTTAAACAAGTTGAACTCCTTGCTGACGAAGATCGGAAGGTGATTTTTAAACTTATTGAGGCGTTTACCATCAAAAAACAACTGGAGCACATGCTAAAGCAATAAGGCTTTTTGTAGTTTCAGAGGATTATTCTTTTGGGCGTTTTAACACGCTGTCCGTTATAGTCCCCCCAACGTGTTGGGGAGAGCTGCCACTACCATCGTTAACGCGAAATCTTCTAAAAAATAAAGTACTTACTCCTTACGATAATCCATCATTTTCCGAACGTATTTCCCAATAATATCAAATTCTAAATTTACTTTACTGCCTACTTGTAAAGTGTGAAAATTGGTATGTTCAATGGTGTAAGGAATTATATGAACAGAAAACAAAGAATCTTCTGACCTAACCACGGTTAAACTAACCCCGTTAATGGTAATCGAACCTTTGGAAACAGTCACTTCATCGTAATCATAAGTAAATGTAAATTCGGCACTGCCTTCGTGTTGTTTGATATCAATGCAAGTACCAACAGTGTCCACGTGCCCTTGCACAATATGGCCATCTAACCGAGCGCCCACTTTTGTGCAACGCTCTAAATTAACCACATCACCCACAGTTAACAAACCCAAATTCGTCCGAATCAAGGTTTCTTCAATGGCCGTTAGGGTATATTCGTTACCATTAATTGCAACAACGGTTAAACAAGTGCCATTGTGGGCAACGCTTTGGTCAATTTTTAATTCGTTCGTAAATCCACACGAAAAAGTAAAATGTACATTACTTCCTTCTTTTTCAATCCGCTCAACCCGGGCAAGGGTTTCTATAATTCCTGTAAACATATTTTAGATCTTCTAACAAATTAATAACTGCAAAACAAACATTCCATTTCCAGAATTGTTCAGCTTTAAAACATAATTAATTTGTGCCATTAATAAGTTGAATATTGCCATGGAACGATCTTGGAATCAATCCGGCTAATTTAATTTCGTACACCACAATCGAGTAAAAATAAACCCCATCCGAACAAAGTTTATCCGAAACTTGGTCACGACCATTCCAATAAATATATGGATCTGTGGTTTCAAACACTACCTCGCCCCACCTATTCATAATTTTTAGGTCAATACTATCCACAAATTTAAATGGCAATAACGGATGAAAAAGATCATTTAAATTATTGTTATCCGGACTAAAAATATTTGGCAATTCGTAATACCCATCGCAATTGTCAATACAAACAATATTTGAGCGCACACTTTCATTGCCATATTGTGCCGAATCGGTAGCAGTAACGGCATAACATCCCGCAATACTTCTCCGATCTTTATGGGTGAAAAAGGTATTCAAATCACCCGAAATCGTCGTTAAAAAAGTTAAACTATCCCCTTCAAATGGCGCATAATAAAGGGTATAACTCATCACATCATCGGCACAAAAATCATTCGGATTTGTCCAATTTAAATAAGTTTCCTCTAAATCACAATCTCCGCCAATAGTTAAGGTTGGTGCACAAGGTGGTGTGCGATCAATTGGAACTCCACAGGCAATTTGCGACCAATTTTCAATTGGATTCACAATCCCTGTCGAAGTATATTCACCAATCGATTTAATGCGGTAACAGTAAGTGGCCCCGTTCACCAAAGCGGTATCAATAAATCCAATTTCAGCCGTCGACCCGATTAATTCAAAATTACCGCTACCCGTTGGTACTTCTTTATACACCTCGTACAAATAATTTGCCCAAGGGGTGTTTTCTATCCAGGTAATTTCTAATTGATTATCGTTAGGAATTAGCGTAATAAAAATAGACGAAGCCGTCAATGAACTTCCAACCAATAGATCGTCACTGTACAATTCAACGCGATAGGTATACGGCAAAGTTTCGGTGGACAATAAAGCATCGTAAAAAACGGTATCTGGGTTAATTATCGAAACCTGATCAGGTGAAGTATAAACCAAGGTAGAAGGTCCACCACCTAAATTTTCTTGTCGGTAAAGTTGATAATGGTAAGGTCCCGCAAAGGCCTCTGTGTTTAATTCTTTTGGATACGACCAATAAACAGAGTCTTCGCCAACAGTTGTGCTCGTAATAGCAATCGAAACATGGGTTAATACAGGAATTTCAAATTTCAGTTGCGCACAAACTTGCTCCGAAACACAACTCTCTACCCCTTGTGCATTCACTGCGGTAATGAGATAACAGTATTCATTTCCAATAATCAATCCATCCGAATCCGTAAAATTGGTGGTCGGGGAAAAACCAACTAACTCGTAACCCATTAATTCAGGCACTCCCTTTTCACAACATTCTTCACTAAATTCAGAACTGTCTGTCGAACGATAAATATTGTAGCCAACAATTCCTTCACACGTAGAAGCGTCCCACGATAAAATCATTGAATTACCTAATGGCGAAACAGTTACATTTTCTACTGGTGGAATATTGACTTTAATCCTAAAATTAGAAAGATCCGTCAATTGAATGGCTGGATGATGGTTTTCGGCATGCACCGTAATTGTGTAATAATCATCCGATGCTTGATCACAATTGGGGGTCCATAAAAATCGTCCAGTGGCAATCAAAAAGCCAGAACTATCAATAAAATCAGCCGGATTTTCAGGGAGATAAAAAATTGAGCCAGTAGCAAATACACTTACTTCATATTCAGGGTCCGTTGCAGTAATTGGAATGTTTAATTCTGTTCCTGCAAAAATACAGGTATCAGGTAATTCTTCCAAGGTTGGCGCGTCATGCGCACATACCACCACATCAAATTGCATGTCTTGCAAAACACTTCCAATATAAATTCCACTTCGATATTCCGAAATTTTAATGGCAATATTATAGACGCCCTGCACAGTTGGAGCGTCCCAACACATGGTTCCTGTAATTGGGTCGATGGTTAATTCACCACCACCAATCGCGTTTGGATATTTGTAAATCTCCGGAATACTCATCTCTAAACAATCTTCCCCACGACAAGGCACCAACGAATAACTTAAACTATCACCGTCCGGATCGTACGCCGAAACATTGTAACAATAAATCTCATTGACACACGCAAATTCTGGACAAGGACAATCTTCAATTACTAACGAATTATTTGCAGGACCTAGAAAAGGAGAAATTACCAACTCTGTTTGAATGCAAAAAACCTTATCCACCGAATTAGTGATATTAATTACCCCCGAATTTCGGTTCGGATCTTCTACTTGAATAATATACGAAGCAGGACCGGTAAACGTATGTAATCCTTCGTAGGTATTAATCTGCACGTCATAATCAAAAATAAATTCAATGTCCGATCGTGTTAAGGTATCAGAAGTGCCATCTCCCCATTTAATCGCGAGCTCTGGACGATCTGCTTCGCTGGATGTTTTGGTGCAAGTTTTAACCGTAAATGCATAAGTATTTCCAGAAATATGGCGATAAGTAATTGATCCTGAACGGTTGTGTGTCGCCAAACTCCCAATTGGAAGCAAGAGCAACAAAAAGATATAAATCAACCGATTCAACACAAGCATTCTGTTTATGACACTAAATATACAAATTCCTATGGTGTCGTGGATGAGTTAAACGTTAAATCTCCAATTTTATGCGATTTAATTACTTAAATGTAGCCAATCAAAAGTAATTGGCTAAAATGTCGAGAAGAAAATCGGTTCACCCTAAAATGTATTAAAAAATGATAACTTTACAAAAAAATATAGCATGTCGATTTACGTAAAAAAAGCAAACAAGTCAACCTCTAAGAATAAGGTTTATTTGATCAATAAAATTGCCAACTTAAAAGATTTAGACTTAAGCGCACGACAAAAAACATATTTCAAAGAAGTCGTTAAAGAAGATCAATTAAGTTATACCAACGAAGCAGGTGTTTTTACGTTTATTTGTTTGTATGCGAATTTAGATCAAAATAAAGGAAAAGAAAACACGCGTAAATTTGGCGATAGTGTTTACGAAGTAGCAAAAAATCAATGCATTGATTTGTGTATTATTAGCGATTCAAGCGAGGCGGTTGAACTTTTCGCGGAAGGTTTATCGCTGTCTTCTTATAGTTTTGAAAAATATTTAAGCAAAGATAATCAATCAAAAACGACCTTAAAAAATGTAAGCACCACCAATAAAAAAGCTGATTTAGAAACAGTTGAAATTATTGTGGAAGCCACCACTTGGTCGAGAGATTTAGTGAATGAGCCAGTGTCATTTTTAACAGCTACACAATTATCCGAAGAAATCCAAACCAAGTGCGCAACAGCAGGAATTAAAGTAGAGATATTAGGAAAACAGAAAATTGAAAGCCTAAAAATGGGTGGTTTATTGGCTGTTAATCGCGGCTCGATGGATCCTCCAACTTTTACCATTTTAGAATGGAAACCAGCCAAAATTGTGAACATTAAACCAATTGTACTGGTCGGAAAAGGGGTTGTCTACGATACTGGCGGATTGAGCTTAAAGCCAACGGCAAATTCAATGGACTTTATGAAAAGTGACATGGGCGGTGCTGCGGCGATGGTGGCAACAACCTTAGCAATCGCAAAATTGAAATTGCCCTTACACATTATCACATTGATCCCTGCTACCGACAATCGTCCGGGTGAAAATGCTTATACACCTGGGGATATTGTCACCATGTACGATGGCACCACGGTCGAAGTATTAAATACCGATGCCGAAGGAAGAATGATTTTAGCGGACGCACTGGCGTATGCCAAAAAGTTTAAACCAGAATTAGTGATTGATGCCGCCACCTTAACTGGTGCTGCTGTCGCTGCCATCGGTTTAAATGCAATGATTGCGATGGGTAATGCTTCTCAAATCGAATTTGACCGATTGAATCAAGCCGGTTTTTATACCCATGATCGAATTGTTCAATTTCCGTTTTGGGATGAATACAAAGAAGAGATGAAATCCAAAATCGCCGATTTGAAAAATATTGGTGGACCCTATGCAGGAATGATTACCGCAGGTAAATTTTTGGAACATTTCACAGATTATCCGTATATTCACTTGGACCTAGCTGGGCCAAATTTCCTTCATAAAAAGGATTCATACCGAGGCATGGGTGCAACAGGAGCTGGAGTTAGGTTACTTACAGCGTTTTTTATGAATAAAGTCAACGAATCGAAAAAGAAAAAATGATAAAAGTAGGAATAACCGTTGGAGATATTAATGGGATCGGAATTGAGGTCATCCTAAAAGCATTGAATGATCCGAATGTTTACGCAAATTCAATTCCCATAATTTATGGCTCATCAAAAGTCATTTCGGCGCACAAAAAAGCAATTAACTTACCCGATTTTCAATATTTGGTAATTAAGGACGTTTCTGAAGCCAAACCTAAAAAAGTCAACCTGATCAATTGTTGGGAAGAAGATGTACAGGTGGTTTTGGGTGAAAAAAATGCAAATGGGGGAGTTTATGCCTTAAAATCACTCGAAGCTGCTGCAGCCGATTTAAAAGATCAAAAAATCGATGTTCTAGTGACTGCACCAATCAATAAAGATTGTGTAAGAGATGCTGGGTTTGAGTTTCCAGGACACACCGAATATTTAGCCAATATTTCAGGTACCAACGAAGTATTGATGTTTATGGTGGCCGAAGGTTTGCGGGTTGGAGTGGTGACAGGACACATTCCATTGCGAAAAGTGGCCGAATCAATTACAAAAGAAGCGGTGGAACACAAACTCCGCCTCATGATCAAATCGCTTCAAGAAGATTTTTTAATTCAAAAACCGAAAATTGCGGTGTTGGGATTAAATCCACATGCAGGCGACCGAGGAACTTTGGGCAACGAAGAAATGGACATCATCAATCCAGTCATCTTAAAGTTAAGAGATGAAGGTGAATTGGTGTATGGTTCGTATTCTTCCGATGGATTTTTTGGATCGTCTAATTTAAAGAATTTTGATGCCATCCTTTCGATGTATCACGACCAAGGTTTGACAGGATTTAAATCAATTTCGTTTGATGAAGGGGTAAATTTTACAGCCGGATTGTCGATTGTACGAACCTCTCCTGACCATGGAACGGCTTATGACATCGCTGGAAAGGGAATTGCCTCAGAAAGATCCTTTAGAAATGCATATTTTTTAGCTTGTGACGTTCATGATAAACGATTGATATACAAAGAAATGAATATCAATCCATTGAAAAAGCAAGCAGTAACAACATAGAAATTAAAAATCTTTTGTTGAAATAAAAATATTATTAATACCTTTGCGCCCTGTTTTATCGTGGGAAAGAAAAGTGAATATCAAATTGGATTCTCAGGTTTACTAGATGGTAAGCACAATTTTCACTATAAAATAGGAAACGAGTTCTTTGAGCAATTTGATTATGCGGACATTCAAGGAGCCAATTTAGAAGTGGAGGCCGTGTTAGAAAAAAAACCTAACATGCTCTTGCTCGAAATTAGCCTCAATGGAAGTTTAACCGTAATGTGTGATCGATGCACCGACAGCTTTGAGTTGGAGGTGTCAGGAAAAGACGATGTGATTTATAAATTCACAGATGAAGAATTGGACGATGAAAAAATCATCTGCATTCTTTCTCACGAAGTGGAAATAGACATCACACTTCCAATCTATGAATTCGCATCGCTGTTATTGCCCGCAAGACGAATCCATAAAAAGGGAGATTGCACCGAAGAAATGTTGAAGGAAATTGATAATTATTTAATGGTGAAAGCTGATTCAAAGAAAAAAAATGAACCAGCAGAACCAGCAGAAGAAAGTGAAATTGACCCGCGGTGGTCGAAGTTAAAAGATTTAAAGAACAAAAGTTAAAATACGAACAATGGCACATCCTAAGAGAAAGATATCTAAAACAAGAAGAGATAAAAGAAGAACGCACAAGAAAGCAGTTGTAGATCATATTTCAACCTGTCCAACAACAGGACAACCACACTTATTTCACAGAGCGCAGTGGCCCGAAGGAAAACTTTACTACAAAGGTAAAGTTGTAATGGAAAAAGAACTTGCTGATTAATTCGCCCGAATTAAGGCAATTTAAATTTTAATATTTTTGGATAATAGAAAAGTAATCCTTTACTTTTCTATTATCCTTTTTTAGTTTGAGGTGTTTTGTAATGTTTAAATAAATTTTGGGGTCTTACCCAACTCATTTCAAGTGTGAAATGAATGATTTATTTAGAGAGTTTTTTAATAGAAATGGGAAAGTATCATTTTTTTTGATAAATTTAACCCCCCTATTTAGTATGGCAAACAACGAAAACGGATTATATTTGAATACCAATTAAACGTATGACTAAAATTACAGCCGCAATTACCTCCGTTCAAGGATACGTGCCCGAAAAAATCGTGACGAATTTGGATTTGGAGAAAATGGTCGATACAAACGATGAATGGATCGTATCACGAACAGGAATCAAAGAAAGAAGAATTGCGGCGCCTGGCGAAGCACTGTCCGATTTTGGGGTAAAAATTATTCAAGGAATTTGTGAAAAAAGAGGAATATCACCATTAGATATTGATATGGTGATTGTTGGCTCTATTACTGGAGATTATCGGTTTCCAAGTAGTTCCAATGTCATGTGTGACAAAGCTGGGTGTAAAAATGCGTGGGGATTTGATTTGAGTGCAGCTTGTTCTGGTTTTCTTTACGCTTTAGACGTTGGTCGTGTGTACATCGAAAATGGCACGTACAAAAAAGTAATTGTCATTGGGGCTGACGTCATGTCAAGTATTTTAAATTATCAAGATCGTGCCACCTGTATTATTTTTGGTGATGGCGGAGGTGGCGTATTACTCGAACCAAACAATGAAGGTTTTGGAATCATGGATACCATCCTAAAAGCCGATGGTGCCGGTCGTGAATTTTTATTGCAAGAAGTAGGAGGTTCGAAAGAGCCATTAACAGCAGAAAATATTGGCGAAAATAGACACTTCGTTTTTCAAGAAGGTCAAACAGTTTTTAAACAAGCTGTCACCAATATGGCCGAAGTCGCGGCAAATATCATGGAGAAAAATCAATTAACCAGTGAAGATGTTGATTGGTTAGTACCTCATCAAGCCAACCTACGAATCATCGATGCAACCGCAAAACGAATGGGTGTTGGGAAAGAAAAGGTGATGGTGAATATTGAAAAATTTGGAAATACCACAGCTGGAACAATTCCTTTGTGTCTATGGGAATGGGAAAGCCAATTAAAAAAAGGAGATAATCTGATTTTAGCGTCGTTTGGAGGTGGCTTCACTTGGGGAGCTATTTATTTAAAATGGGCTTATTAAAAAATTACCAAAATCAATTGAATAAAAATATGAATATGGATAATAGAGAAATTCAAAACCTAATTAAATTCGTATCACGATCAGGGGTAAATGAAGTGAGTATCGAACAAGGTGATTTTAAAATCACCATCAAAACCGATTCGCCTATTCAAGAACAACAGTTCTACGCACAAACGCAGCATGTGGCACCCGTGCAACAAATGCCGGTAGCTCAAGTTCAACAACCTGTTGCTCAAACAACCGCTCCTCAACCTGTCGAACAAGCTCCTAAGTCAGAAAATAATGCAAATTATGTGACCATAAAATCACCGATGATTGGAACTTTCTACAGAAAACCATCACCAGATAAAGATGTTTTTGTTAACGTAGGTGATAACATTAGTGTAGGAGATGTGATTTGTGTAGTTGAAGCAATGAAACTATTTAATGAAATTGAATCGGAAGTAGCAGGAAAAATAGTGAAAGTCCTTGTTGATGATGTTTCACCGATCGAATATGATCAACCGTTGTTCTTAATTGATCCTTCTTAGATTGAAGCGTCGCCAGACAACGTATAAATAGTATTCACTAAATTTCACGGATATAAAAAATATCCGCGGGATGTTTAAGAAATGAAAGCATGTTTCAAAAGATCTTAATTGCAAATAGAGGTGAAATTGCACTCCGTGTAATCAGAACCTGTAAAGAAATGGGAATCAAAACAGTAGCCGTTTATTCAACTGCTGATAGAGAAAGTTTACATGTTCGATTCGCCGATGAAGCGGTGTGTATTGGTCCACCAGCAAGTAGTCAATCTTACCTTAATATTGCCCGAATAATTGCGGCTTGTGAGATCACAAATGCGGATGCTGTACATCCTGGTTATGGGTTCTTATCTGAAAACGCAAATTTTTCAAGAGTTTGCGCCGAAAACGGAATCAAATTTATTGGGGCATCCCCAGAAATGATTGACGGAATGGGAGATAAAGCTTCTGCCAAAGCAACAATGATCAAAGCTGGAGTGCCATGTATTCCTGGCTCAACTGGTTTATTGGTTGATTTGGAAGACGCGAAACAAACTGCATTGAAAGTTGTTTATCCTGTCATCCTGAAAGCAACTGCCGGTGGTGGTGGTAAAGGGATGAGAATTGTTTGGTCGGAAGATAAATTAGAAGAGGCTTGGAATTCTGCGAGACAAGAATCGAAAGCAGCGTTTGGAAATGATGGAATGTACATGGAAAAATACATCCAAGAGCCTCGCCACATCGAAATTCAAATTGCAGGTGATAAATACGGAAACGTATGTCATCTTTCTGAAAGAGATTGTTCGATTCAACGAAGACATCAAAAATTAGTGGAGGAAACTCCTTCGCCGTTTATGACGGATAGATTGCGCTCACGAATGGGTAAAGCCGCTATCAAAGCTGCAAAAGCCGTAAAATATGAAGGCGTAGGAACAGTCGAATTTTTGGTGGACAAAAACCGTGATTTCTATTTTATGGAAATGAATACACGGATTCAAGTGGAACATACTATTACTGAAGAAGTAATTAATTATGACTTGGTAAAAGAACAAATTAAATTGGCCGCCGGTGAAAAAATTGTTGGTAAAGAATATTTCCCAACCATGCACGCCATTCAGTGCCGAATCAATGCCGAAGATCCATTTAATGATTTCCGTCCAAGTCCGGGTAAAATAACTGAATATCACGAACCTGGTGGACACGGAATCCGAATTGACACGCATGTGTATGCAGGATATACGATTCCTCCGTTTTATGATTCGATGATCGCTAAATTAATCACCGTGGCTCAAACGCGTGAAGAGGCAATTCGAAAAATGGAACGGGCATTGGATGAGTATTTTATCGAAGGAATTAAAACAACTATTCCTTTCCATATCCAATTGATGAAAAATGAACAATTCAGAAAAGGTGATTTTACCACCAAATTCATGGAGACATTCGTTATCGAAAAGTATTAAAAGAATTCGATACTCTTAATCAATTTAGTCAATTCCCCGACCTCTTTTGAAGTCGGGGAATTTTGTTTAAATCAAGACAATTTTGTTTTTCAACAAACAATTCAGTAACTTTATAAATTCAAATTCATTAGTTTACTCGCGTGAAAGTTAAATGGCCATATCTCTTGTTGATTTTTTTTCCACTACTTGGGAAAGGGCAAGACATCCATTTTTCTCAAATCACCCGAACCGAATTATTAATCAATCCTGCCCTAACAGGGATGTTTGATGGAAATATTCGCGCCACCATGAATTGGAAAGATCAATGGCGTTCAGTCGACAAATCTTTTCGCACCTATGCATCTTCCGCCGAATTTTCTTTTGGAAGAGGATTAACCAGACAACCAGCCTATTATGCCGTTGGCATTCACGCCGCAAAGGATGTTTCCGGCGATATTGAATTAGGGACGACAAATATTGGCGTGAGCGTGAATTCATTAATAAAAATCACACGAAATCAACGGTTTGCAATTGGCGCGCAAACCGCGTACAGCAAAACAGGATTTAATCCGGCAGCCATGGAGTGGGGAAGTCAATATTCAGGACTATCTTTCGACCCTTCTTTGTATGATGGAGAAGGAATCGAGTATCAGCCACAGCAATATTGGGATCTCTCGGCTGGTGTGGCATGGTGGTATCATAAATCCTCCTTATCATCGCCCGCATTTATTCCGTTAGATGCAAAATTTGGAATCGGAGTTTACCATATCAATCGCCCCGAAAACTCATACGTCATCACACAAACTTCTAGGCTTCCAATGCGCGCTTCATTTCATGGATCAGCCCTTTTTGCCACGCCGCTAGAAGGGGTCTATTGGTATCCATCAATCAACATGGCGTTTCAAGGACCGCAACACGAAATATTGCCGGGAATTATGGGGAAATTAACCGTAAAACCAGGATCCAAAATGACAGGAATGGCGGCGGAGCTATCATTGGCAGCAGGGTTTAGCATGCGTTTTACCAACGTTTTTGATGCCATTATTCCACAAGTTTTCCTCGACTTTAAAACATTTTCAGTAGGGATGTCCTACGATATAAATCTCTCAAATTTAAACCTTGCATCTAATTATCGAGGAGGTTTTGAATTTTCTTTGCGCTTTACAAACCCAGACGGCTTTACCCACAAAAATCCTTTTAGAAAAGTGGCTACGATTTAATGCCGATAATTGGAGAGAATTTATATATTTGTCTACCTTATCGAACATTGCCATGAAAAGAATGAGATTTTTTAGTGTCTTAGTAATTCTCCTATCACTAAATGCCTGTGGTGGAGCAGGAGAAGATGAAGCACAAGCAGACCCAAATAAATTAGTGCCTGTCGAAGGAGGAAAATTTAGTGGAGGTGTGTTAAACATCAATTCAATTGAAGATTACACCAGCCTTTTTCCAGCATCCATCAACGATATTTATTCAACCCATATTGCTACGCTTGGATACGAAGGTTTACTGCGTTTAAATCAAAAAACGTTGGAAATCGAATCGTGTGTTGCCGAATCCTACACCATCGATAAATCAAAAAAAATATACACATTCAAAATCCGCAAAGGAATTACCTTCTTCGACGATGAATGTTTTGTGGATGGGGTTGGAAGAGAAGTCACCGCCTCCGATTTTAAATATTGTTTCGAGTTCTTGTGTTCAAATAGTGAATTTAATAAATGGTCATCAATTTTTAGAGATCGGCTCCTTGGCGCAAATGAGTTTTCAACAGGAAAATCAAAAGAAGTCAAAGGGATTAAAGTACTTGATGAAGGAACACTTGAGTTGACCTTAGTGGAACCTTATGCTGGTTTTCCTCACTTACTCACCATGGTAGCAACCTCTGTTTACCCAAAAGAAGCGGTTGAAAAATATGGACACAAAGGCATGCAAAATAAAATAATTGGCTGCGGTCCGTTTATCCCATCCACCATCGAAAATGGTAAAAATGTCCTTTTTGTTAAAAATGAAAAATATTGGCGAAAAGATGAATTTGGAAATAAATTGCCCTTCTTAAATCAAGTGGCAATTTCATTTATCAAAGATAAAAACGAAGAATTACAAGCCTTTAAAGATGAAAAATTAGACATGGTTTGGGGAATTCCGGTCGAGGAAGTGCAAAACATCATGGGAACCTTGGAAGAGGCAAAAGATGGTAAAAATACGGAGTTCGAAGTTCAATCCATCAATAGTTTGAATGTTCAGTATTATGGATTTCTAAACACAAGCGAAGTATTCAAAGATGTCCGTGTCCGAAAAGCATTTAATTATGCCATTGACCGTGATTCGTTAGTGGATTTTATCCTATTAGGCGAAGGTATTCCGGCACATCACGGGTTTGTTCCTGAAATGAAAGGGTATCCAAGTAAATCCGTAAAAGGTTTTGATTTTGACTTGGCCATGGCAAAAAAATTAATGTCCGAGGCAGGGTATCCTGGAGGAAAAGGTTTTCCTGAGATTACCTTAAATTTAAATGCCAGTGGAGGAATTAATGAAAAAGTGGCGGATGCACTTACAGGAATGCTCAATGAAAATTTAGGAATTAACATTAAACTTCAGTTGATGCCAATGTCGGAACTACATCCTAAAGTAGAAAAAGGGCAGTTGGATTTTTGGCGATTTGGTTGGATTGCAGATTATCCAGATCCTTCCAATTTCCTCTATTTGTTTCACAGTAAAAATATTGGCGCACCTAACGAAGCTTCGGTCAATTATTTCCGTTATTCAAATCCATTATTCGATAAAATGTACGAGGCATCTTTACGAGAAATTGACCTAGAAAAACGAATGGAATTGTATGCATTAGCCGATCAAATCCTCATGGATGATGCTGTAATAATGCCACTCTATTTTAATTTAGACATTCGTTTAATCGATCCGAATTTGAAAGATTATGACATTAACGAAATGCAATACCAAGATTTGGCGGTAGTTTATTACAAAATAGAATCTAAGGCAACGAAAGAAAACGTACGTGTGTACGAAAATTTGGCGCCGGAAGAAGAATAAGCTGATTTAATCAACTAATTTATTTTCGATTAAGTAAGCCGCGATTTGAACGGCATTGGTAGCAGCTCCTTTGCGTAAATTATCGGCAACAATCCATAAATTTAAGGTGCGTGGTTGACTTTCATCACGGCGAATTCTTCCTACAAAAACATCATCCAACCCGCGTGCATATTTTGGCATTGGATACGTGTTGGTGTCGATATTATCTTTTAAAGTAATCCCCGGCGTATTTTGCAAAATAGCTCTCACTTCACTCAAATCAAATTCGTTTTCAAATTCAATGTTAACAGCCTCTGAATGTCCTCCAGAAACCGGAACGCGCACAGCCGTTGCACTCACATTAATTACAGGATCTAAAATCTTTTTCGTCTCGTTGGTCAACTTCATTTCCTCTTTGGTATAGCCATTTTCTAAAAAGACATCACAGTGAGGAATACAATTTTCGAGAATTGGATAGTGATACGCCATTTCGCCACTTACCCCATTTTTTTCATTCTCTAATTGTTGAACGCCCTTCATCCCTGTACCAGAAATCGATTGATAGGTTGAAACAATCACCCGTTTAACACCATATTTTTTATGTAGAGGCGCTAAAACCATCACCAATTGAATGGTTGAACAATTTGGATTTGCTATAATTTTATCCGTCTTCTGGATTAAATTTGCGTTAATTTCTGGCACAATCAAAAGCTTGTCAGGCATCATCCTAAAAGCACTCGAATTGTCAATAACAGTCGTCCCAACTTCGGCAAATTTAGGTGCCCAAGTCAAGGCCGTTTCACCCCCCGCCGAAAAAATTGCAATCGTTGGTTTTTCAGCAACGGCGGTAGCTAAGCCAATCACGGGATACGATTTTCCTTGAAACTCAATCATGGTTCCAACCGACTTTTCGGAGGCAACAAACAGGTACGAATCAATCGCTAAATTATGCGCAGACAACACTGCTAAAATTTCATTTCCAACCATTCCAGTGGCGCCAACAATTGCTACTTTCATTCAATATTTTTTTAGACCACACAAAAGTACTATATTTAGCAGTCAAAGACGGATATCGTATGAAATTTTATTTAACCATCAGTTTGTTAGTTGTGTCCTTTTTAACGTTCGCTCAGTTTTCTGACGATTTTGAAGATGGCAATTTTTCTAGCTCACCCACATGGACTGGCGACGCGGCAAATTTCGAAATAAATGGACTAAATCAGTTGCATTTAAATGCGCCAGCTGTCGAAGACACCTCCTATTTATCCGTTTTTTCGAATGTCATTAACGATGTAACATGGGATTTTTGGTTGCGCATGGATTTTAACCCATCCTCTGGAAATTATACCCGCGTTTACCTCGTTTCCAATCAAACAGATTTATCAGCAAGTTTAAATGGGTATTTTTTACTCATCGGAAATACTAGCGACGAAATTAGTTTGTACCGACAAAATGGACTTGCAATTACTGAAATTTTGGATGGGGTAGATGGAGCCGTTGATTTGGCAGATGTAAACCTTCGAGTGCGTGTTACTAGAGATGCGGTTGGTAATTGGGAAATTTTAAGGGACACCACAGGTGGGTATGATTTTGTTTCTGAAGGAACAGTTTTTGACGCAACTTATACTTCAACAGCCTATTTTGGTGTTTACTGTAAATACACTTCTTCTAGGTCAGATCTATTTTATTTTGATAACCTCGGAAGTCCGTATTTGGATGGAATGCCTCCTGTAATGGAAACAGTGACTGTAATTTCGGATACTGAAATTGATGTTTTGTTTTCAGAACCTTTAGATCTTGCCACTGCCGAAAATGAAGCGAGTTATAGCGTAAATGAGGGAATCGGAACACCGTCTTCAGCACTTTTAGACCTGGACAATCCTTCATTGGTTCACCTGACTTTTTTAACCCCTTTTGAAAACGGGACATTGTACCTACTTACCGCGAATGATGTAGAAGACCTAGCAGGAAATCCAATGACAGAAACCGATTTACCATTTATTTATTTTGTGCCAGAACCAGCCACGGCGAATGATTTAATTTTTACTGAAGTTTTTGCCGATCCAAATCCTGTTATCGCTTTACCTGAAATCGAGTTTTTCGAAATCCACAACCGCTCAACCAAAGTATTTGATTTGGAAAATTGGACGGTCAATGACAATTCAACCACCGCGACTTTGGGAACTTATTATTTATTGCCATCGCAATATGTTGTGGTTTGTGGTCCTGGCGAAGGGGTTTTGTTTGGTATTCCTAATTTTATTGAAGTGGACGGGTTACCAACGCTTACCAATACTTCGGATGACTTGGTGTTAAAAGACAACTCAGGTTTACTCATCGACTCCATTCGTTATTTTGATACCTGGTACCAAGACGATGTGAAAAAAGATGGAGGATGGACTTTGGAACGAAAACACTTAAATTCTCCGTGTAGTGATGGCAATAATTGGGCTGCATCTACCAATTCAAACGGTGGAACTCCCGGTGCTCAAAATTCTATTTGGACAGATTTGGATGATGTTACCGCGCCGATAGTTTCTGTATTTACAGTGAATTCCCCGATCGAATTATCCGTTATTTTTAATGAAGGAATGGACACCCTTGTGCCTATCACCATCAATTTGTCACCTAGTGTGGCTGTACTAAATGGGTATTTCACCGATCTCAATACGTATATCATCGATGCCTTTACCTTAGCGCCAAACACTACCTACACCTTAACGCTCACCAACGGACAAGATTGTTGGGGAAATGAAATCAATCAGACCATTATTTTTGGAATTCCTGGCCAAGCCGAGCCGCAAGACATTATCCTCAATGAAATCTTATTCGATCCGCAAACAGGTGGCTCGGACTATATTGAGTTGTACAATAACTCTTCAAAAGTAATCGACCTAAATCAGCTTTACCTTGCAAATTGGGATGAAGGAATTGCAAATTACGAACGAATCGGAACCGAACAAATCCTTTTATTGCCGGGCGAATATGCAGCCATCACCGAAGATTCTGTGGCCGTGATTGAAGATTTTATTGATTATGGAATCGGAAGATTTGTCGAATCAGATGTACCAACCTATTCAAACGATTCAGGGACAGTTTATTTATTACGATTAGATTCGTTGATCCTCGATTATTTTCAGTACCAAGACGATTTTCATTATGCTTTGTTGAGTTCAAAAGATGGAAAATCATTGGAGCGTATCACTTTTGGCGGCGGAGCAAATAATAAAGACAATTGGCACACCGCCTCAGAAAATTTTAATTGGGGAACACCAGGCTATCAAAACTCGCAATTTTCCTTGCCGGTAAACGATGGCGCAGTAACCATAAATCCTCAACTCTTTTCACCCGATAGCGACGGTTATAACGATGTCTTATTGATTAATTTTGATTTAACAGAAGCGGATAACAGAGTGGATGTCACCATTTACGACAACCAAGGTCGACCAATTCGTAAATTAAAAGACAATTATTTTATAGGCCAAACCGGCATCCTAACCTGGGACGGAATAAATGACGACGGAAATAAAGCAGAGATTGGAACCTATGTCATTTTAATCTCCGTTATCAATCCACAAGGCGACGAAACAGTCTATAAGCTTGTCACCGTTTTAGCAGGACAATTATAATTACTTGGGCGTTTGCCTGCTTGCAAAAAAGCAAGCAGCCACCGTGTCATCCACTATAGTCCCCCCAACTTGTTGGGGGCAGCTGCCGTTTCTCCCACTAACGCGAAAAAAAATGAACACTTCAAAGCCACCTAACCACAAGGTGAAAATGAGCCTAATATTTTTGTAGATTTGAAATCAAGGGTCAAATGTCGATTTAAGACGAAACAAAACGTACAAAAACAAACCAGCATGGTCAATAAATTCGTAAAATATTTCTCCAAATTTGAAGCACTTACCAAAGAAGAGGAAAATGCAATTGCCGAAAGCATGCAACTAAAATCGTTTAAAAAAGGAGACTATTTATTAAAGGAAGGTCAAATTTCAATCGATACCTATTTTATCTTAGAAGGCGCAGTTCGTGAGTTTATAAATGTAGATGGGGAAGAAAAAACGACCAATTTTTTTTTAGAAGAGCAGTGGGTTATTTCCCTAAATAACTTTAATCCTCAAACACCAGCTAGCACCAACTTAATTTGTTTAGAACCCACTACTGTCAGTGTTGGCAACGAAATTCAAGCCAAGAAAATGTTCCAGAGTTTCCCACGTTTCGAGACCATTTCCCGCGCCATTGTCGAAGCTGATTTTGCCGAACATAAAAAACAATTAAATTCCTACCTCACAGATTCACCCGAACAACGATACCTTAAATTATTAGCCTCCCGTCCCGATATTTTTCAACGAGTTCCGCAATATCAAATCGCAAGTTACATTGGTGTTAAACCAGAATCGTTAAGCAGAATCCGCCGCAGAATTCATCAAGAATCCACCAAAGGAGCTTAACCAACCAAGTGAGCAACGTTAATTACCACATTTCCTTTTTTGTGTCCCTCTTCAACGTAAGTATGCGCACTACTTAATTCGTTGAGCGGATATATTTTGTCAACCACCGTTTTAATTTCGCCGGCTTTTAACAACAATTTAATTTCTTCAAAATAGGCCAGTCTTTTTTTAACAGAAAGCAGCCCTGTCGACGAAGTTTTAATTTTTTTCGTACCAAAAATGGATGAAAAAAGTAGTTGCAGTAGGATTTTAAAACTGATCACAGTGGGTAGATAAATCCCACCCTTTTTTAACGATTTTTTGCAAGTGGAAAAGTTACTCTTATTAACCGTATCAAAAATAAGGTCATAGAATTCGCCATTTTTGGTAAAGTCAGTGTTGGTATAATCAATCACTTCGTCGGCGCCTAATGCTTTAACCATGTTAATATTTGTGCTACTGCAAACACCAGTCACATGCGCTCCAAGATGTTTCGCCAGTTGAATCGCATAGGTTCCCAACCCTCCCGATGCACCTATAATTAAAATTTTTTGACCTTTTTTAATTTTTCCAAGTCCAATAAGAAAGTTCGCCACTGTAATGGCACTGCCACTCACAGGAGCAGCCTCTTCGTAGCTTAGGTTTTCAGGTAAGGTGGTAATTACATCCGTCTCACTAATACAGGTAAATTCGGCATAACAACCCAATCCAGTTGTTCCACCAAAAACGCGGTCGCCTCGCTTAAATTTACGCACATTTTCACCTAGTTCAACTACCTCACCTGCAAATTCAAAACCTAAAATTCTACGTTTTGGTTTCCAAATTCCAAGATACAAACGCCCGATTTTTGGTTTACCCTCTCGCATCATTATGTCTGCCGCTGTTACCGTGCTTGCTTGAATTTTAACCAAAACTTCATTTTTATTAGGCACTGGAGTCGGCACTTGGCATAACTCAAAAACTTCTGGGGTACCGTAATTTTTATATTCAATCGCTTTCATACTTTTTATATTAATTTCTAAGCACAAAAGTATGTTAGCGTGTTTCGGCATTCATTGACTTGGGTTAAGAAATGAAAAATGACTAATTTTTAATTCTATTCATGCTAGTATCAACCGAGTTTATTTTTGTTAGTTCTGAAAAAAATAAATATTAAATAATATACCGTACGGTATTTTTTATTTACCTTTGAACCTATATGGGCGAAATAATTTCAAAATCGGATCGAACAAAAAAATTCATTGTTGAACAAACGGCTGCCATATTTAATGAAAAGGGATATGCCGGCACTACGATTACCGATCTTACCAATGCCACAAAACTGACCAAAGGAAGTATTTACGGAAATTTCACGAATAAAGATGATGTCGCTTTAGCTGCATTCGATTATAATTTTAACCGAGTTATCCTTTACATCCGAAAAAAAATGGCCAACAAAGAAAATTCAATCGATCGACTTTTGGTGTATCCTCAAGTGTATGGAAATTTTCTAAAAATACCTTTTCTCAAAGCAGGATGTCCAATTCTAAATACATCTACCGAGGCAGACGACACGCATCCTCAATTAAGAGAACGTGCGGCTAATGCATTGGTATTTTGGCAAACCGCTATCGAGAATCAATTAAAACTCGGCATTCAAAGAGGGGAAATTAAAAAAGAAACCAACACAACTGAATTTGCAATCATGCTCATGGCACTTATCGAAGGGGCAGTGATGATGGCAAAAGTACACGGCAAATCCACTGAATTAAAAATGGCGATGAATGTTCTTCAACGCCAAATTTTAGCCTTAAAACCTTAAAATTTTTTAATTAATAAAATACCGTACGGTATATTTTAAAACAAAAACAATGGAAATAACTAACATTTCAACCTTTCTTGCTTACTTCGAAAAAACGCGGCAAGCAACCCTACGGATTATTCAATCCATTCCACCTGACCAGATGGATTGGTCGTATTTGCCCGGTAAATTTACCTTTGGCGATTTAATCAGACACATCGCCGCCATCGAACGAAATGTATTTGCCGAAGTCGCTATGGGCAACCATCCAACCTATCAAGGATGTGGTAAGGAATTAGCAGATGGGTACAAGGAAACCCTGACATATTTTGAGCAAATGCACTTGGAATCCGTAGCAATTTTTAAGACCTTGTCTGACCACGATTTAAAACAAAAAGTAAAATCGTTAGATGGCTCCGACGTTGAATTAGGCAATTTCTTGAGAGCCTTAATCGTCCACGAAATTCACCACCGTGCAGCAATGTGTATTTATCTTAATTTATTGGGGGTTCAATCGCCTCCTGTGCTTGGCTTAACCGAGGAGCAAGTAAAATTAATTAGTAAAAAAGAATTGTCATGAATGTTGCTATCAAAATCGGATTGTCACTCATACTTTTAATTTGTGGACTTGCTCCATTTTTTGAGCCATCCAACAAAACAGGAACTTTAGATTCCATAGTCAGCTTGGGGATTTTCGGAACAATTGGTTTGTTTTTGGTGTTTTTTACGGCAATTTGGTTTTATTGTCAATCACTTCAAACCTGTTTAACAACTATCTCTCCATCCAACCGAAAAGCTACCCCAAAATCGGTATGGTACATGTTTTTAATCCCTTACAATTTTATCGAGGATTTTTTCATTGTCATCAATATTTCAAATTCAATCGAAGCAGAAGCCAAGAATAATCCGAAACTCTCATCGATCAACCATTTTGGTTTGACCACCGGATTGGGCTGGTGCATCGCTCAAATATTATCCTTAATTCCCAATTTTGGGGGGCAACTAGCTGGCTTAATTGGGTTAATTCTTTGGCTAACTCACTGGCGATTCATTGTAAAAATAAATCATCTCTTAAAATCAAAATAATATGAACGAAGTATTTATAGTATCCGCCAAGCGCACACCAATTGGTGGGTTTATGGGAATTTTAACCAATTTTTCCGCGCCCTCTTTAGGCGCTATCGCCATCAAAGAAACTTATTCGGCTTTAAACCTCGATTCTGCCGTGATCGATTCGGTTTATATGGGCAATGTCCTTTCGGCGAATTTAGGGCAAGCACCAGCCAGGCAAGCTGCAAAATTTGCTGGAATCCCCGACCAAGTGGATTGTACCACCATTAATAAAGTATGTGCTTCTGGCTTAAAGGCAACCACCCTTGGCGCACAACAAATTCAGCTTGGGCTCGAACATTTGGTTATAGCAGGAGGCATGGAAAGTATGAGCAATACACCCCATTATACAAATTTAAGAACAGGAATAAAATTAGGCAATCAACAATTAATTGATGGGGTGGTAAAGGATGGCTTAACCGATGTTTACCATCAATTTCACATGGGCAAAGCGGCCGAATTGTGTGTGAATAAGTATAAAATTTCCCGACAAGAACAAGACGAATTTGCCTTAAAATCGTATGAATTAGCCGCCAGCGCAACAAAACAAGGAAAATTCAAAAATGAGTTAATTCCAATCACCATCCCAAATAAAATGGGTGAACTCATATACGATTGGGACGAAGATGTTACCAAGGTTATTCCCGATAAAGTGCCGAATCTCGGTCCAGTTTTTGACCAAAATGGCACCATCACAGCGGCCAATGCAAGCAATTTAAACGACGGTGCCGCGGCGCTAGTTTTAGCATCTAGCGAAGCTTTGGAAAAACATCAATTAACCCCACTGGCAAAAATAATTGGCTATGCCGATGCTTCTCAAGCGCCCGAATGGTTCACCACAACACCAGCTATCTCCATCACAAAAGCACTCAAACAAGCCAACCTCCACCTCAACCAAATTGATTTTTTTGAAATTAATGAAGCCTACGCGGCAGTGGTGTTGGCGAATACACAAATTTTAAACATTCCATTAAACAAAACAAATGTGTATGGGGGCGCCGTGGCAATGGGGCATCCGTTGGGTGCTTCAGGCGCACGAATTCTTTGTACCTTAGTGTCCGTTTTGCAGCAAGAAGGTGGTAAATATGGGGTAGCTGCAATTTGCAACGGGGGTGGGGGAGCAACAGCCATTGTAATCGAAAACCTTACACGATAAAAAAGGAGTTTGGCGATATTACAAAACAACAACTTAATTTAAAAACCATGAAAACGAACTATTTAGAAAGCGTGATCAAACAATTTGAATATTATAAACTCTTAGGCGAAAAAACCATCGCCCAAGTGTCGGACGAAAAATTATTTCTTCAAGCCAATGAGGAGAGCAATAGCATTGCCATTATTGTCAACCATTTAGCAGGCAATATGCTCAGTCGTTGGACCGATTTTTTGACCACCGATGGCGAAAAGGAGTGGCGCAACCGCGATGCTGAATTTGAGGATGAAATTACTAACAAACAGCAATTAATGGAAAAATGGAACCAAGGTTGGGGCGTGTTTTTGTCCGCTTTAAATTCATTGACTGACGATGATTTAGATCGGATTATTTTCATTCGCAACCAAGGCCACACCGTTTTAGAGGCCATTAACCGCCAACTGGCGCACTATCCTTATCACATCGGGCAAATTGTTTTTATTGGAAAAATGTACGCCCAAAAATGGGATTCACTGTCCATTCCAAAAGGAAATTCAAGCGCCTATAACCGCGATAAATTTTCAAAACCTAAAGAAAGAGGTCATTTTACAGATGAATTTTTGTCGGATAAACCTGATCAGGGCAATAAGTAGGCACCTAATCGCGCTTTTCGTTTTAGTTGTCCTTTCAAAGTGGCGTGCGGCTAAGGCATAGCACCAGCTTCCTCTGGTCGCTGTTCTATGCCAATCCGCACTGCCCCTTTGTTTCGGCCAAGCTGCCACTGCAATCGCGGGTGAGTTTCCAACCAATTCAACGGCTTTCTCGTTAATCAATTAAATCAATTACTTGTAGCCATGCCTCGAATTATAATCATACTGTTCTCGCTTTTTTTCACCACTATTGGAAACAGTCAACTCTCTATTTCAGCTGGCTTCGCTAAACGTTTTGAGGGAGGGTGGAACAAAGAAGGTTATCGAAAATTCGATCATTTTGATTATAAAGATCGGTTTTGTAACGACTATTTTTTACTGACAGCCGACTATCAAATAAAATCAATTTTATTCTCTTCTGAATTGTCCTTTTTTACGAAAAGCCTTCCGCTCTATGCTTATAGTAGTAAAATCGATATTTGGAATCATGGTGAAACCTCCATTTCAGACTACACCTATCGCACGGCAAAAATTAACTATTCGTATGCTGGACTTAATCTAGGAATTCATAAAGTTCTGTTGAATGAAAAAATCTATAACCTCATTATAGGCGCAAATTTGCACACCGAATTTTTGGTACACGAAAATGAATACAACCATAAAGATTCAAGTTATTCAGTTTATAAGGGGAATGGATATAATTTCCAAACACAAACAAAATATTCATTCACCCATCTCACCACCTACCCAATCAACTACAATGCTTTTGACGCATTAAACTTGAGAAAATTAACCACCTCAGTTGGTTTTTCGTTAAAAAACAGGTTTAATTTTAATCCTCTTTTCTTTGAATTTAATTTTCAAGCTGGAATAATGACAAAACAGCGCACTTTTTTAAATTATTCTAACCGTGAAGCTGAAGCGTTTGCAGATCACACATTTGTAGTTAGACCCTATTCAGAAATTGGATTAAAAATCGGGTACAAATTTCCAACTAAAACGAACTAATTCGTAGTAGTCAAACACCAGCGATTGCAGTGGCAGCTTGACCGGCACAAAGTTGCAGGTTGGCTTAGTTTAGGACGGCGACTAGAAGAAGCCGGAACTGGACATAGCCAAACGCCACTTTGTGTGGGCAACTATAACGAAAAGCGCGTTAAGGTGCCTACTTATTATTAAAAACTCCCATAAAAAGGGTATTTATTTTAGTGTATTTGTACTAAATTTGAAGTCAAGAAAAATTGGCTTAAGTTTTATAAACAGGAATTTGGTTGAACTTTTCAGCTTCGGTTTCTTGGAGTAAATAATCTTTAATTGCCATAAAAATAGCTTTATTTGAGGTGAATAATTCTCGGTTAAAATTAATAATGGTGGTAATGTCAAGATCTTCAATTTTAATTACTTGCGCTTCTTTATAAAAATTTGTAAGGGCTTGGCTATAATTGTCTTGAATGCGGGTAAAAATTTGTTGAAGCTCGGTTAATTTTGGTGGCGACTCCGCAATTAAAAGGGCAGTGAGTTGCTGATACAATTCTTGCGAAGTCGTTTTTTGTTCCGAATACAAATTATATTTTAGGTCGGTTGATGAGCGTTTGAGGTCGTTGATATTACTCTCGATATCTTTTAAACTTTTTACCGCATGCATGGCGCTTCTGGCGGCGGAAATTAATTGGCTTAATTCCGCGTTTTGCTCACTAGTTACCCCTGCGCGCATGGACAAGTAAAATGATTGAAGCTCGCCGTGAAGTTGTTTTAAAAATTCATATTTTTCGGCAGTTGTTTTTGAATCGAATTTTCGTTTAGAATTAATTTTTTTAAAGGACAGCTCTTCGATTTGATTGGAAGGGAGATCAAAAAATGCAAGGTTTGTTTGAAGGGCGTTGTAAATAAAGTAGGCAGTTTCTTTTTTGAATAAATCGATAGCCGTTTCTGGCTCTTTTGGATTGGCACTGTTAAGATAGTAGGCCGCCGAATTGTCGGTTTCTTTAAAGAATTTTTCAAGGAATTTTACAAAATGATTCAGAAAGGGAAGGAAGAGGATGATGCCGCCTAAATTAATAAGTGATGAAAAGGTGACTAAACCAATAAGCGGGTCCTTGATTTCGAAACCTTCCGTAATCAGTGACAAAAGCTGGTTTAATAAAACAAATGTGATGATTGTGAGAACAATATTGTAAAAAAAGTTGCCAAGTGCCACCCGTTTTTTAGCTGCATTACCTCCTAACGAGCCGAGCAATATTTTAAGGGTGGTTCCCGTTTCTGCACCCAATACAATGGCTGCCGCTGCCGGAAAGGTAACGGCGCCAGCATGAACAGCGCTTAAGGTGAGCGCCATAGTTACTGAACTTGATTGTACGAGTGAGGTGATAATAAATCCAATCAGTAAAAAAACCGCCAAGGACATGTTGGCATGTTGCGAAAAGTCGAATGCTTTTACTTGACCTTCCATGGTGGTTTTCATGAAGGATAGCCCAATAAATAACAAACTAAACCCTAACAGAAAATAAGCGATGTATTTAACGGTTTTTCGATTATTAAAAAGAATGAGCAATAAACCACCCACAAAAATAAGAGGATAGGCAATGACTTCGATATCCATTTTAAAGCCGAGCGTTGCTACTAACCAACTGTCTAAAGTAGTGCCTAAATTAGCGCCGAAAATAATGGCTATTGCATTTTTCATGGTAAACACGCCTGCACCCACAAATGCAAGCACCATAAGCGATACCATTGAACTGCTTTGAAGAACACCTGTCACCAACGCACCGCTAGCGGCAGCACTTACCCTGTTTTTTGCAGCGCGTTGTAAAAAAAGTTTAAATTTTCTTCCCGATAAATTTTTCAATGATTCCTCCAACAAATACATGGCAAATAAAAACATGCCGATGCCTGCTGCTAGTTTGAAAATAAGTGCGACTGAAATCATTGGTGAGGGAACATAATTATTGATAGGTGTTTGATGATGAAAACAGGTGTTTTGTTGAATGATTAACGGTTTTGTTGACCATGCTCAACAGGTCATTCCAACTTAATTAGTGGTTAGGCATTCATTCCACCGTCAATCAATTGGGTGGTGCCAGTGATAAACCGACTGTCGTCAGAGGCTAAAAATAACACCAACTGAGCAATTTCTGCTGGTTCAGCATATCGACCTAAAGGAATGGTGTGTTCAAACTCCTTTTTTGCTTCGGCACCGTGGTTAGGTGCAAAACCTTCTTCTATCGAACGCATCATCCGATTGTCTACGGGCGATGGATTAATGGTGTTCACCCTTATTTTTCGAGGAGCTAGTTCCAGTGCTAAATTTCTCATTAAACCAACCACCGCATGTTTGCTCGCTACATACGCACTTACACCAGGAGAACCTCCAACACCTGCCACCGATGAGCTCATAATAATACTGCCTCCGTTTTTTAAAATTGGAACCATAAATTTATTCCCTAACCAACAACCTTTTACATTTACAGCGATTACCTTGTCAAAAATTTCTTCGGGATATTCGGTCACTGGTTTTACAACACCTTCAATTCCTGCATTATTAAAGAAAATATCAACTTTGCCATATAATTTGACGGCATGATCGGCATAATGTTTTACTTGATCAGCTTTTGATACATCAGCAACGCAGTAGTCTGCATTTTTGCTATCCAATTCTTCAACCGCTTGTTTTAATAATTTTTCATCAAGGTCAACAAGCAGTACTTTTGCTCCATTGTCTAAAAACAGTTGAGCTACGGTTTTGCCTATGCTTCCTGACCCTCCAGTGATGACCGCAATTTTCTTTTCCAATTTTTTCATAAGTTATCTTTTGGGCCAAAGATACCTTAGTGTCAATCCAGTAATGTTATATTATTCTAGAGATGGTTTACAATTTTTACATGAATTAAGTTGATTTTTTGAGACTTGTCAAAAAGCTGCACCACCATCTAAAGCCAAGGGTTTTTTGGTAGAAACCCCCATAAAAATTCACAAGACATTTGAATTAGAACGCACATTTTTTATTTTTATCTATCTTGCAAAAATAACGATGTACACCGCACGAAACAATGACTTGTAAAAGCTGTAATTCAGAAGTAAATCAAAACTACTGTCCTAATTGTGGACAACCCGTTAAAATTCCACGCATCACAGGGCGGTATGTTATTGGTGAATTGCAGCAAGAATTTCAACTCGAAAAAGGGTTTTTAAGAACCATTCGTGAATTGGCTGTAAAACCAGGAGAAAGTATTCAAAGTTTTATCCACGATAACCGAAGTCGTTTAATAAAACCAATTTTATTTATCATTGTTACTTCACTCGTTTACACCATCATCAGTCATTTTTTCCACATCGATGATGACTACCAAAAAATGGAAGGCGTAAAGGAATCACCTTTTTTTGTCATTTTAAAATGGGTGCAAGAAAATTATGGCTATGCCAATATCATCATGGGGGTCTTTATTGCACTTTGGATCAAACTTTTTTTTAGAAAATACAAGTATAATTTTTTTGAAATCCTCATTTTGTTGTGTTTTGTTATGGGAATGGGCATGCTGGTTTACTCGGTGTTCGCCTTAATTGAAGGACTTACCCATATTCAATTACAAACCCTGGGTGGCTTGGTCGGATTTATTTATACCGCTTGGGCCATTGGACAATTTTTTGAAAAAAAATCAGTAGCCAATTTTTTCAAAGCCTTTATTGCTTATACCTTGGGTTGGCTCACCTTCTTGATCGCCGCAGTCATTCTCACAATCATTTTGGTAAGTCAAGGTTTTTTACCAGCGGTTAATCCGGGGTAATTGTTTAATAGCGGAGGTCAAACATTTTTAATTTTGAAGTGCCATCTTGAAAGTTGGAATATTTTTATTTGCGACTTAAAATGATAATTCATAATTAGGTATAGTTCCCAAATAAAGTGTATATTTGTTTATGTGACTGTTATGTGACTAAGCAATAAAAAAATAATATATATCGTTGCTTATCAACAATTTAAAAAACTTATTAATATGACTAATGAGGGTTTATTGATCTTGTTGAGCGAATTGAGATCATTGCCAAATGAAACTGAATAGTGGCGAAAAGGTCCTAATAATAAATCTAAGAAACATTCACGATATGTTCCTTTTTGGGCATAATTAGATTAATAAAATTAAATTGGAGAAATGAATTTATCAA
>JADZFJ010000427.1 GCA_020849935.1 Crocinitomix sp.
ATAAACTAATTCCTCCGTCGAATGATCCAACGAAATATCGCCAACAATTTCTACCAAAACATCATCCAAGGTCACAATTCCCGACGTTCCGCCATATTCATCTACCACCACCGCCATGTGCATTTTGCGTTCTTGAAAGCTTTTTAGCAGGTCGTCAATTTTTTTATTTTCCGGAACAAAATAGGGTTCGCGAATGAGTTTTTGCCAGTTAAAATCAGCTTGTTCGTCCAAATATGGCAGCAAATCTTTCACAAATAAAATTCCTTCAATCTTGTCAAAGGTTGCGCGATAAACTGGAATGCGAGAATACCGTACTTTTGAACCATTTTCGTTCAATAATTTCAATATATCGGTGTAAATCAGACCAATTTCAAAAGCTTCAACATCCAACCGTGGTTTCATGATTTGTTTGACATCCTTTTTACCAAACTCAATAATGCCTTGGTAAATTTCAAGGTCTCTTTTATCGTCGTGTCCTTTACTCGTTAATTCAATGGCATCGGATAAATCATCCGCAGAAAGTTCTTTTACCCGTTTTTTAACTTTTGAATTTATAAAATCGGTACCTCTCACCAATCCTTGGCGCATAAAACTAAAAGGCGGCGTTCGACTGATAATACTGACAGGAATTGCCATTAAAACCGCCACTTTTTTTCGATTTTTAGACGAATAAATTTTTGGAATTACCTCGCCAAATAACAAAATGATAAACGTGATTAAAATAACGTTGATGATAAATTTCACCAAATCACTTCGGCCAATTAATAATTGATTGGACAAATTAGAGGCCACTAAAATGATGGCGACATTGATGAAATTATTAGCAATCAACAAAGTTGCTAGTAATCCTTTTGGTTTTTTTAAGAGATCGATGACCGTTTGACTTGATTTGCTGGAATCTTCCGAAATTGTTTCAATTTCTGACGGAGTCAATGAAAAAAACGCAACTTCCGATCCCGACATTAACGCCGACCCAATTAAAAGCAAAACAATAACCAACCCCGAAATGGTGACAGACATCCAAATCTCATTCCATTGAATTACTGCTAGGTTGGTTAAATTTAGTGTTTCCAAGGGCTTGAATTAAAAAGGTAAATCATCTTCCGGATTTGGTTGTAGATTCACATCCATTTTTTGTAAACTCTTCGTTTCAATCGAACTAGGATATGACTTTTCGGGAGTATTTTCTTGGTCTGCCCTTGAAAGCATAGTTATTTCATTGGCAACAATTTCAGTAACCGTATTGGTGTGATTTGCCTCATCTTGCCATGTTCTTGTGCGCAACTTACCTTCTACATAAACTTTCATGCCTTTGCGGAGATAGGTTTGAACAATGGTTGCCAATCCTTTCCAAGCAACAATCGTATGCCATTCGGTGACTTCACGCTTTTCGCCTGAAGTTTTATCAAGATAGGTTTCTGAAGTTGCAATAGAAAATCTTGCTAAGCTTGTGCCGTTTTCTAAGAAACGAATTTCAGGATCTTTTCCAAGATTACCAATCAATATCACCTTGTTTACACTCCCAGCCATTTCTTGTTGAAATATTCTTCAAATATAATTATTCTCATTCAAAAAGAGATGACTGTTGGATATATCTTATCAAAAGTTGAGGTAATGGAAAATCTTCCATATTTTTAAGTAAAACAAGGACTTGATTCTCCTCTGGTTTTAAATGGTCCACTTCAACCACCCAAAAAGTAGCAGTTAATCGTTGATGCGATAAAATATGGGTGAATTTCCCATCTGATTTGATTGATTTAGGCGAATATTTGCGAAAATTTTCTATCTCCAAGGGTTCGTTCAACTCATTTTGATACTGCGGAAAGTCGTATAAACCTTCCCAAATGTCCTTTCCAGTTCTTTTATTGATGAGGGTGTTTTTTCCGTCAAAAAACACTAAATAGGTTAATGCCCGTTCAATGACCTTGGTTTTTTTTGATTTTTTGGGAAACTCTAATTGTTTGTGTTGGCTTTTTGCTAAACAGGTAAGGGAGAGCGGGCATTCTTCGCACAAAGGTTTGTTTGGGGTGCAAATCAAGGCACCAAGTTCCATCATCGCCTGATTGTGGTCGCTAGGGTTGTGTTGATCCAAAAAATTAGCCGCGATTAAGTCGAATTCTTTTTTGCCTTGCGTCGTATCGATGGGCGTTTCAATCATTAAATAACGACTAAGCACGCGATAAACATTTCCATCCACCACTGCGTGCGGTAAATTATAGGCGATGGAAGTAATCGCTGCGGCGGTATAATCACCGACCCCTTTCAAGGAACGCACCTCTTTATACGTTTTTGGAAAAACTCCCCCAAATTGATTCACCACCATTTTTGCCGAATAGTGCATATTTCGGGCGCGACTGTAGTAACCTAGCCCTTGCCATAAATTTAAAACCTCATCTTCGGGAGCATTTGCCAAGGATTTTACATCAGGATAGTGAAAAGTGAATTTTTCATAGTAATTCAGTCCTTGTTCGACCCTCGTTTGTTGCAAAATTACCTCCGAAATCCAAATTTTATAGGGGTCATTTGTCAATCTCCAAGGTAATTCACGTTTACTTCGTCGATACCAATGCTGTATTAATGTCGTAAAATCAGTCATTTGTAATTTTTTTTTAAAGTTCTTGTGTTTTTTTTATTATTCTTCAAAGAATTACATTTATTTTTGCACCCGATTTACAAAAGATTAAAAATTAACAAGTTATGACCAAAGCAGATATCGTTGCAAAAATCGCAGATCAAACAGGGATTGAGAAAGTCGCTGTATTAGCCACAGTAGAGGCGTTTATGGATTCAGTAAAAGGTTCTTTAGCCGAAGGAAACAATGTTTACCTTAGAGGTTTCGGATCGTTTATCGTTAAAAAACGTGCTGAGAAAACAGGAAGAAACATTTCTAAAGGTGTTTCTATTATTATTCCTGCACACTCTATTCCTTCGTTTAAACCAGCGAAAACTTTTGTTGAAGAAGTAAAGAATAATGTTTCAGCAAAATAATTTTATTTGTTGAATTAGTTTTTTACTATCTTTGTCCTCCAATTGAGGATGAATTTACAAAAACTTCCTGTTTTGAACAGGAAGTTTTTTTTACATATTAAGTAGTTATTAAAGTATTAATTGATTTAAAAAATCTTTGTTATGCCAAGCGGTAAAAAAAGAAAAAGACATAAAATGTCAACTCACAAGAGAAAGAAAAGACTAAGAAAAAACAGACATAAAAAGAAAAAATAGGTAACTATTGATCTTTTTTAATGCCTTATTTCACAAGAAAACTTAGTAGTTAGATCTATTAGGTTTTCTTAGTTTTTTATTTAATATCGAAAGTAGTGAGTTTTGAACTAATTATTAATTCAAAACCCAACGGAGAAATCTCTATGGCTCTAATGCGTGACTCAGCGCTTGTTGAGCTTCACGAGGAGAAGGTAGACCCGGATTTTGCCGTGGGTGATATATATCTTGGTAAAGTACGTAAAGTAGTTGCCAGTTTAAATGCAGCGTTTGTCAATGTTGGGTACGAAAAGGATGCTTTTTTGCATTATTTAGATTTAGGACCACAATTTAAATCCTTGGATAAATTCACGCAGGACACCTTAAAAGGTAAACAAAATGTAGCTGATTTATTATATTTTAAGCCTGAAGAAGACATCGAAAAAGAAGGTAAAATTTCGGATATTTTACCCTCCACCCGCGAAATTTTGGTGCAAGTTGCCAAAGAACCTATTTCTTCTAAAGGTCCCCGTTTAAGTTCTGAAATTACATTGGCCGGACGTTATTTAGTCCTTGTGCCTTTTTCTAATAAAATTTCCATTTCTCAACAAATCAAAGATCTTGAAGAGAAAAAACGACTGAAAGACATTGTTAAAGGTGTTTTACCAAAAAATTTCGGGGTGATTATTCGCACCGTGGCCGAGCATAAAAAACTCGCCGAAATCGATGGTGATTTAAAAGACTTGCTCGAACGATGGAGAAGAATGCATCAAAATTTAAAAAATTCTAAATCTCCAAAAAGAGTTTTAGGTGAATTAAACAGAGCTTCTTCCCTTTTGCGCGATACCTTAAATGAAAATTATTCTAAAATTCATGTCAATGATCCTGATCTATTGGCAGAAATGAAAGAATATGTACAATCTATTGCCCCTGAAAAAGTTGGCATCCTTAAAGAATACAAAGGAAAGGTTGATATTTTTGAAAATTTTGGAGTTAACAAGGAAATCAAAGTCCTTTTTGGTAAAAAAGTTCCCTTGTCAAGTGGTGGTTATTTGATTATTGAACATACCGAAGCCATGCATGTGGTGGATGTAAATAGTGGTAATCGAAGTGCAAAAAATGACAACCAAGAAAATAACGCCATTACTGTAAATCTTGAAGCTGCGGAAGAATTAGGTCGCGTGCTTCGTTTAAGAGATATGGGCGGGATTATTTGTGTGGACTTTATTGACATGCACAAACGTGAAAACAATAAATTGCTTTTCAATAAGTTGCGTGATGTCTTAAAACAAGATAAAGCCAAACACAGCATTTTACCTCCAAGTAAATTTGGGGTGGTGGAGATTACACGCCAACGGGTTCGACCGGTGACGGATATTGAAACGTCTGAAGTTTGCCCTACCTGCGAAGGAACTGGGAAGATTCAAGCATCCATCATGTTCTCGGACGAAATTGAAAGTCAATTGAAATATTTGCTCCAAGAACGTAAATTGAAAAAGGTTACCTTGGTGGTGCATCCTTATTTAGAATCGTATTTTAAAAAGGGATTAATTTCGAAACAACGCAAGTGGTTTTTTAATTACAAAAAATGGGTTCCGGTTCGTGGCAATAATTCCAACCAATTGCTCGAATACAAATTTATTGACGGAGACGGCAATCAAATCAACGTATAAAATTCAATTTGAACTTGTCCCCGAAATATAATTTGGAAGTGGCAAAATCAAAAATTGAAGCTTTTTGTGCCTATCAAGAACGTTCGCATTTCGAAGTAAAAAATAAACTCGAAAGTTGGTTTATTGATTTTCGTGATATTAACTTATTGATTTCTGAATTAATCGAAACAAATTTTTTGAATGAAGAGCGTTTTGCCTCGAGTTATGTGAGCGGAAAGTTTCGAATTAAAAAATGGGGGAAAATCAAAATTCGCCAGCAACTCAAAAGTAAACAAGTGTCGC
>JADZFJ010000428.1 GCA_020849935.1 Crocinitomix sp.
TCAACGGTCAATAATTGTATTACGCGTCTTTTTTCAGCCATTAAAAATGCACGACTTTTATATTGTCAATATAGATAGTTCCGGCAGTTTTATCAGGATCCAAATAAGAGAGAAAATAAATCTCGTAACTTGAAGCGCCAACTTCAAAACTAACATCTTCGGTAAGGTCGATATACATTTTTTTCCAAACTTCCTCTCCGGTAGTTTGAGGATTCATAATGACCAGAGGTGTATGTTCACTTGTTGATAAATCTGGATATCGTGCAATTACTCCCATCGAAATTGAATTATCATTGCGATAATCAATCTCTAAAAATACTTTTGACACCTTTGGTAAATTTAAACTACTTTGTGTACTTGTCGTAAAAACCGAATCTAACGCAGTGAGATAAATCCCCCCACATTTGGTGCCATATTTAACGATTTCTGGGTGTTCCGTTGCCGTTATAAATACAATATCTGTGTCTGAAGTAGGACCTTTTACAAGCGAAAATCCAGCCCCTTCAAAATCTTCAATGTACGAAAAAACAGTGCTGTTTTTATACGTGGTCGACGGCGAAATTGTCAACGTATCATTTAATACTAATTCGCCATCTATTTTAAAGGTATTGTAAAACGGATAAATGACTCTTTTTGCAGAAATACCATTGTTTTTTACGCCTGGAATCATCTCAAAAGTATGTTCACCTTCATCCAAAATAGGAATGACGCAGGGCAATTCAAAAACACCCATGCTCTTTGAATCCATATATAACCATACATTGGTAATGGCATGAGAATTTGCCCCTTGACTTGAGACATCAGTTGTAAGTGTGAAAGGTTCAATTTTAACCCAAGACGGCGTTAAATCTTCCTTGGCACATCCCAAAAAAAGTAAAGGAACACTAAAAAGTAGGAGTATTTTTTTTATCATTTCGTAAAGCTCATTAACCCTTAACGCAAAAATCGATTAAATATTTTCTTGAATCAAATTTCCTGTTAATTTCAATTTTTCCATGATTTGAAGGGCGATATTTAACGCGTATTCACCGTCTTCAATAGAAACAATTGGCTTTGAATTAGTTAAGATGCTTTGAGCAAAAGTTTCTAATTCTTCTTTAATTGCATTTGTGGGAAGAATCTCCGGTTTAAATATTTCTATTTTTTTCTTTTGTTTGCCTTCTCCAAGGTCAAAAACAATATCAAATGGATCAGGTTCGTCAGTCAAGGTGGTCATTTTTACCACTTCTGATTCTTTGGTCAAAAAATCAATAGAAATATAGGCATCTCTCTGAAAAAAGCGTGATTTTCTCATGTTTTTTAAAGAAATTCGAGAGGCTGTTAAATTGGCGACACACCCATTTTCAAACTCAAGTCGTGCATTGGTGATATCTGGCGTTTCACTAACAATAGCCACTCCCGAAGCACTAATTCGCTTAACTTTGGATTTAACGGTACTCAGGATAATATCTAAATCATGAATCATTAAATCTAAAACCACTGGAACATCCGTTCCTCTTGGATTATATTGAGCTAACCGATGCGTTTCAATGAACATCGGATTATGAATAAACGGCAAAGCATTCTTAAATGCTGGATTAAATCGCTCAACATGGCCGATTTGAACTTTTACAGCAGCTTCGGCAGAAAGTAGTCTCAATTTTGTGGCTTCCTCATTCGTTTGCGTGATCGGCTTTTCAATAAAGACATGCTTTGAACGTCGAATTGCTAAGGAGGCGATTTCGAAGTGAGAAACCGTTGGGGTGACAATATCGATTACATCCACAGCTTCGATCAATTCATTTACCGAATCAAACCGATTTAGTCCAAGTTGATCAATTCCAAATGCGGCATTTGTGTCATTTGGATCATAAAAACCTACAAATTCGTAATAATCACTCAATTCAAGTAGGAGCTTTGCGTGTATTTTTCCCAGATGTCCAAGTCCAAAAAGACCAATTTTCAACATATTTTAACCTTTTATCAGCATGGTTTTTTATTCAGCGATTTTCTCGCTTAAATTGGCGATAAAGTTATTTAGAAAATTAAGGCATGAAACTTGAATTGGAAGGTTCTTATTAACATTTCATAATTAATTTAACACAAATTTTAATTAGATTTTAAGATAACTGATGTACATTTGTTAACGAGGGAAGGACAATTTCCAGAAAATAATTGATAGGATTCATGAAATTAGGAGCGATACTTTTACTGTTTTTTTGGATTAACAGCTCGGTGGCCCAATCGCTCGATACGTTAAAAGTTGTTTCCTATAATCTCCTTAATTTTCCTGAATTATCACCCCATCGAATTGACTCGATCGAAAAAATAATGGCCTATTTGAAACCAGATATTTTAATGGTGTGCGAACTTACTTCGGGCAGTGGAGCGGATAATATTTTGTTTAATGCCTTAAATGAAGGTGGAACAGATCATTACGACATGGCCGATTTTGTTCCAGGTCCTGATACGCAAAATATGCTCTATTTTAATTCGGATAAATTAAGGTTGAAAGAACAAAATGTGATTGAAACCGCGCTCAGAGATATCAATGAATATGTGCTTTTTTACAAAAATACTGATTTTGAACTGACCACTGACACCACTTTTTTTTATGTGTATGTCTGTCACTTAAAAGCGTCTGCAGGATTTGAAGATCAACGTAATGCAGAAGCGTTGGCTATGAAAAATTATTTAGATGGTAGGGTAGGTGCCGAGAATATTTTGATTGGTGGCGACTTTAATTTTTATGGGAGTGATACCGAACCAGGATGGACAACGATTTTATCCGCAGGTGATGTCGTAATGAAGGATCCAATTAATGCACCAGGACATTGGTCAAATGACATTGCTTTTGCTGCGATTCATACCCAAAGTCCTAGGGTGGTTGCTGTTGACGGTGGAGCAACAGGCGGTTTAGATGATCGGTTCGATTTTATTTTTACCAGTGAAGATTTATTAGCGTATAGTCATGGTGCCAATTATATTGAAGGTACTTATCACGCTGTCGGTCAAGATGGTTTACACTTTAATCATGCTTTGGTTTCTGCTCCTTTAAATGAAGCGGCACCAATGGAGATTTTAACCTGTCTTCAAAACATGTCAGATCACTTGCCTATTTATATGGAAATTGAATTGCAAACTGGACCCTTGTCACTCCAACCCAATATAGCTTTAGAGGTTGAGGTATATTATGATACAGACAGTAATCAATTGGTATTCAAAAATTGGAACGCAATTGTAGGGAATGGGACAGCTAAATGTATGATCTACTCCACGAATGGTCAACTAGTGCAAACGGCGGTACCTGATGGAAATTTTATGATCAATATACAAAGTCTTCCAACAGGAACTTATGTGTTAAAAATTGAAGGGGCAAACTTTTCTTACAAATTCGTTAAACCTTAATCTTTAGGAATTAACTTTTCTATTTTATAAAGGTACTGTTCGACACCTTGATTCATTCCTGCCAAATGCGGTCCTTTAATTGTCCATAACTCTTTTTGGGTGGTGCCTGTCGCAGCATCGTAAATCGCTTTTCCCATCGAATAATCGCAGACCTTATCTTCTTTGCTGTGAACGACCAACAAGGGTTTTGTCCAGGTTTGAATTAATTCAGTCCCATTGATATGATTTTTTGCCGTGAGATACGCCAATCCTTTAATTGGGCGAGAAACGGTGTTTTTGGCAGCGTATTTATGACTGTCAAATGCGCCTTCTATAATCAGTGCATCAAAACTGTTTGGATTGTCTGTCGCGATTTTGATGGCCAAATTTCCACCCAATGAAAAACCAAATAGCATTTTTTTTGTCGGCACAACTGCTGGAATCGTATTAAAATAGTCAACTGCTGCTTGGGTAGATAAATAAACTTCTTCGTGTTTCGCTTTTCCAGATGAATTGCCAAATTCTGGATAGTCGATAATAAAAACATGATATCCTGCTAGAAACAACAAATCTGCTATTTCCGACCAGCTGGTTAAATTCCCTGCGTTGCCGTGTAAAATAAAAATGCTTGCTTTAGGCGACTTATGTTCGTAAAACAGGCTGTGGATTGAATCTTTATTTCCGTAATTTATAAAGACACTTTTGGCATCGGGAGGAGTTTGAACAGATGCTGTATCAGGATGATAAAATGCTTTATTATAGCCACATCCACCTAAAGAAATAACTATTACGGCAAAAATTACGAGGCTTATGTTTTTAGTCTGAATCATGGATCAAAATTAGCCTAATAAACGGTTGAATCTTTTATTTAGTGCGGGTCAAATGTTAAAAAAAGTTATTTTAGAAGGACAATCCCAAACTAAAATAAAAGCCAATTCCATCCGACGGAATTATGCCAGGGCCAGGGTAAGAGGTCGCTCGACGGGTATAATACATCGAATTGGTGAGGTTGTTGACGCCACCTGCCAAATTAAAATGGTCGTTAATAACGTAAGTTAAATTAAAATCAAGAACGGCATATGAAGGAATTATCCCAGCGATGGCATTTGGATCAAATTCGGCATTGGTGCCATCTGAAAAATGCTTGTGCACGTAGGTAAAAAGCAAGGCCTCAGACCATTTTCCGTGGTTAAATTTAAGTCCCACTTTTGCTGTGACAGGAGGGACTAATTCAACCCATTTTTGGCTGACAGAAACATCTTCA
>JADZFJ010000429.1 GCA_020849935.1 Crocinitomix sp.
AATTTATGTTAAATTCTCCAACGAATATACTGCTTTACTTGGGGACATTCCTTATGTCACTGTAAGTCCAAATGGAGATTGTAATGGTGTTTATGTTGCTTCGGTGGATAAAAATGGATTCTTGGTAAAAGAGTTAATGGGAGGAACAAGCAATGCTCCTTTAACTTGGATTGCAGTTGGAAAACGAATCGACAGCGATAAAATGGAATTGGCAACACAAATTGTAAGTTCACCTGATTTTGACAGAAATGTACAACAAGTACTTTACTCGGATGGAAATCTTGAAGGCGCTGCGATTGGAATCTGGTGGGATGGAACAAGTATTCAATTTGGCGAACTTCCAACTCATTTAACAGAAGTGAAAAGAAGTGCTTCTAACAATTAATTTCGAGAATTAAATTATCTTTAGGGGGATGAAGTTTCATCCCCCTTTTTTTGTGCTATGAAATTGCTGATTTTATTTGTTTTTGCGACGTTTGGGAGTTTTGCATTCTCTCAATCTACCAGCCAAGAAAAAATTGATTATTATAAATATGTGATCGGATATTTGGCAGCTGATTCGATGCATGGTCGCGCAATAGGTACAAAAGAAGATCAATTAATTTCTCAATTTATTCAAGCTGAATTGAAATCAGTTCGGAAAATGAGAACCAAACAACAAGAATTTTCATTTGTCTATGATTCAATTAACTATCAAAGTCAGAACATCATTGGATTTTATAATAATCATGCCCCATCCACCATCCTAATTACAGCGCATTACGACCATATTGGACTTGGTGGGAAATTATCGAACAGCCAAGGCGTGCATGCGGTACATAATGGTGCGGATGATAATGCTTCTGGGGTTGCCATGTTATTAAGTTTAGCTAAATCAGTAGCAAATTTGAATGCGCAATTTAATTATATGTTTGTGGGGTATGGGGCGCATGAGGTAGGCCTTTTTGGTTCCGAATATTTCGCGCGAAATCTACCTAAAAAATTAAAAAACATTCATTTAGCACTCAATTTCGACATGATTGGTCGCCTCACTTCCAATCAATCCTTATATTATGACAACAACGACACGTTACAAAATCCATTTGCAAAAATAAGCGCCCCAAAGTTAAAATTAGTGGATAGCACTAGCGATCGGATTAATTTATTAGATTCGAAATGGTTGGCGCAGAATGGAATTCCAAGTGTGACCATCTCGACAGGGAAACACATAGATTACCATAAAATTACAGATGATATCGAATATATAAATTTCGAGGGATTGGCTTTAATCGAGACTTTTTTAATTGATTGGTTCAATACACGTTCGGAAGGAACGAATAACCCTACACAAAAAACCGGTGATTAAGCCAAAAAAATAGACAATTGCTTTTAAGTTAGATTTTCTTCACTTTCACAGCAACTAAACCTTTTGGTCCAGACTCAAGTTCAAATGACACTTTATCATTTTCAGTAATTGGTTCAGTGGTATTATTGATATGGACAAAATAACTTTCTTGAGACACCAAATCTTTAATAAAACCATAACCTTTGTCTTCATTAAAAAAGGCCACCTTACCTTGGTGCATCGGATCTACTTCAATATCCTCACGTTTAGGGATACCAATTTCAATCGAACTTGCATTAATTTTTCTTTTTTTAGACGGATCTGGCGGCGTATCGGTAATCATACCGTTTTCATCCACATAGGCCATCATCGCTTCTAACCCACCTCCAACACTTGGATTGGCTTTACGCGTTTCTTTCTTCGCTAGCTTTTCTTTTTGCTTTTGAATTTTCTTTTTCTCTTTTTCTTTTTTGCTAAATGTTTCGTTAGATCTTCCCATTAAAATTAGTTGGTTTATATTAGTTCACTTTAATAATTAAGCGATACCACATCCAAATAAAGCTGATGGAAAAGGAGATAAATCTACTTAAACAAAGGATGATTCGGAAAAATTTCGCAAGCCAATTATCTTAGGCTTGAACAAATGTACATTCTTAAATTCAAAACACAGCCAATTTCATGAAATATCTTCTAAAAAATGATAAAAAATTGGTTTCTTAAATTAAATCATCTCATCTTTGAGACATGAAAAAATTAATTTATTTACTGCCAATTTTATTTTTTACACAACCAGTTTTTGCAAATTACGGTTTGGAGGTACTCGGCAAAAACTTAGTGACATTCACCTTCATTTTCGCCTGTATTCCATTTGCAATTGGCGGTTTAGCCGTTATCTTCACCAAAAAAAGGAAAACGAGGGCTTTTTTTATTGGATTTCTAATCTCCGCTGCAATTCTAGCTTTGTTTGTGATTTTTAGCTCTTAAACTACTGCTTAGTAGGTACGTACACCAAGGTAATTAAATCTTCTGGAGCCGTATTCATCGGATTATTTACATAAAATTCGATTCCTTCTATTTTTTTTGTCCGCTTATAAACCTTATTGCGCTCTAAAGTGGAATGCATCCCCCAAGCATTGCCTAAATGTTCGTATTTTCCAGTATGTTTAATGGTGTAAACATTCGATAAATCTAACTCACCCCCAACCATCGGACTTTGAAGATTTGCTGGTATGCTCGGAACTACAATCGCCGCTCTATACGTCATTCGATCGTTAACCATATCCGATTTAAAATAAATATTTAATGCTTGCGTGCCAATTTCAATGTTGTTTGCGCGAATATATTCATGCACCATTTTTAATTTAGCGCTCATATCCGCACCAATTTCTGCGAGTGTACACACGCTATCAATTCCAATGTACTTAACACCTGGCAATTTTTGTAAACCTTGATTTTCCATCGCCGAACTCACTTTACCATGCTCTACAAGTTCTTTCAACATTCTCAAACCACGGTCAAAATCAAGTCCTAAATAAGCGATCATCATCTTTTTCATGAAAAAGAGGAAAAATGGCAAAGAACTTTGCATCTCCCACTCCACTTCGCATCCATTATTTTTTGGGCGCAAATAAAGAATGACCTTCGCATACGATTTCCAAGGTTTAAGAAAATTTAAATCAATTTCAACACGTTTATTCGTGTCAAAATCGACAATTTTCATACTCCCCTCACCTATGTGTTTTCCAACCCATTTGTAAAATTTACCATCCTCCGAAACATCCACTTTTGATGAAGGTTCCAAAATTGCCCAAGGCGACCAAATTTTCCATTCGTGAAAATCAATTATTCTTTCCCATACTTTTTCTTCCGTAGAATCTATCCACATGAAGCGACTAAAATTCATTTTTGGCATAAAAAAATAATTAATTATAACTTATAAATCCCTGTTTTTCAAAATTACAAAACTCAAAACCACAGAACCGCTCGCATAGATCATCGCGATTATCAATCTCATCCATTCACTCATTTCATAGCCAGCACTTCCAGTATTAAAATCAAAAAATGGCCACACAATCAATCCATTATACACATTTAAAGGTAACCATTGTGCCAATTCAGAAGTCATCATCCCTTGTAACAGAATGCCTAACAACAGAAAGGCAACAATAAAAATCAACACCCCAATCGATGTTCTTTTAACCAATACGGCAATAAACAAAGCCAAAGAAAGATAGCCAAAAGTTTGAACAGCAAAATAAATCAATAAATAAGCCTTGTTAAAAATTTGACTGAAATCGCCGTAAAACAAGCTGAAAATCATTCCGACGATAAAAACGTAGACCAAAATTCCAACGGTTAACACACAAATTAAATAGAACTTGGCTAAAATGGTATCCTTTCTACTTAGTCCATCAATAACATGCTGGCGTTGTGTTTTATACGAAATTTCATTCGCCACCAAAATCACGACCAATAAGGCAGGAAATAACATACACCAACTACTAATATACAAGAGGTATGACCAACTATTTGGAAATCCAAAAAAACTCTCTTTCCCAGCTTGAAAAGGTGAACTTAACCCGCCAATTGAATAGAACAAAAGTGGCACCACCACCATAAATAAGAGCATAAATGCTTTGAATACTGTAAAATTCTTAATCTTCAAGTATTCTAATTCTAGTAATTTTTTCATGCTTTTATTAATTCTAAAAATTGATCCTCTAAACTACGTTGTACCTCTCTTAATCCAGTCAAAACAATTCCATTCTCAAAACAAAGTTGATTAATTGCTTTTGATGACATACTCAACGGAACATCCAAGATTAAATCGGTTGCGGTTGATTTGGCAATGGTAATTTCAGGGTGAGATTTAAATAAATTTTCCACTTTCGATAATTCGTCTGTAGAAACTAAAATCTGTCTCTTTTTATCCGAAATTTCATTAATTCCTGACGATTTTAACGCAACACCTTTTCGCATGATCAGAACATCCGAACATACCTTTTCAATTTCGTCCAGTTGATGCGAAGCGATGATGATGGTTTTTCCGTTTTTTGAGATCTCGATAATTAATCTCCTTATTTCAGCGATTCCTTCTGGATCCAAGCCATTGGTTGGTTCGTCCAGGACAAGTACCTCTGGTTCACCCAAAAGTGCGGCGCCAATGGCTAATCGTTGTTTCATCCCTAACGAATACGTTCTGAATTCCGAATCTTTCCGCTCTAGCAATCCAACTTCTTTTAAAACCGACTGAATATTTTGATCAACATCCTCCAATCCTTTAATTTTGGCGACGATTTTTAAATTTTGAACCGCGGTCAAAAATGGATAAAAATTTGGGGTCTCCAAGAGTGCTCCAATTCGTTTCCTATTCAGTGGATCCATTCCGTTGCCAAACCACGAATAGTCACCACCATTTTGGTTAATTACACCCAGAATGATTCCAAGGGTCGTGGTTTTTCCACTTCCATTCGGTCCTAAAATACCGAAAACCATGCCCTTCCTCACCTCAAACGAGAGGTTTGACAAGGCATTCACCTTCGAATAATTTTTTGAAAGTGCATTTGTTTTTAAAAT
>JADZFJ010000430.1 GCA_020849935.1 Crocinitomix sp.
AGGCGAATTACAATCCTATCAATAAAAAAGAACAACTAGCTCGGATGCTTTTTTGTGAAAATCCACAACTTTTTTGTTTGGTAGTGTCTGTCGAAAATAAACTCATTGGCTACACCTCTTTCAGCAAAGAATGTTCTACTTGGAATGCTGCGTACTATGTCCACATGGATTGTCTCTACCTCGAAAAAAATTATCGTGGTTTTGGTATTGGCGAAGCATTGATCCATAAAATAATTCAATTCGCAAAAAGCATAGAAGCACATCACATCGAATGGCAAACTCCCGTTTTTAATACAAGAGCCATTAAATTTTACCACCGAATTGGCGCAACGTCAAAAGAAAAGCTCCGATTTACGCTTGATTTATGAGCTATTCGATTTACCTAGAGTATTTGTCAATTTCTTCTAACACTTTTTCTTTAAATTCTTCTAGAATTTCTTTTTTAAAATAAAGCGCTGAAATGTAAAATTTACCATTTTGCGTCCGAAATTCATATGAAGCAATACCTCTATATCCTGAATAAAAATTTATTTTCTTAATATCAATCACCTTTATTTCACGGGGAAATTTAATAAGATAGGTAAAATCTGAAATGACACCATTATTCAAGATTAAAATCGCCTTAAAATGAAAAATCATGCGCAATAAATGAAAGGTCAACACCAATAAAAAGCAGAGGAAAACAGAAAGTAAAATCACTCTAAACCATAAAATATCTCCATTCTCTTGTTTCAAAATCTTACCAAAAACACATGCGTAAAGTATTACTGAAAACATAAATAGTACTGCGAAACAATGCAACCCCAATTTGAATATATTCGCTTTTACAACCATACTTAGTTTTCTATAAATATAAACAAATAGAAGTTTGATGAGAAAACCATTATTCTTCATTTCATCAACACCCCCTTTTGAAAACTTTATTTTCCCAAAAGTCAAACGGATAAGAATCCTTCTTACATTCGCTTTAAACAATTGGCATGGTACTTAATTACATTTGGATTGCGTTTTTTCTGATTGCCTTGGTCGTAGCATTGGTAAAAACATTTGGCGGTGACACGGAGGTTTTTTCTGCAATCGTCAACAGTACTTTTGAGATGGCAGAGGTTGCTTTTACAACATCAATTGGCTTAACAGGTGTACTTTGTTTGTGGCTAGGGATCATGAAAATTGGGGAAAATGGAGGCGCAATCAATGTACTCGCCAAAATTGTTGGTCCATTTTTTAGCAAATTATTTCCAGGCGTTCCTGCCAATCATCCCGCCCGCGGAGCCATGCTCATGAATTTTTCTGCCAACATGCTCGGTCTCGACAATGCCGCAACGCCCATGGGATTAAAAGCCATGAACGATTTGCAAGAGCTCAACGAAGAAAAAGACACCGCCACCAACGCTATGATCATGTTTTTGGTGCTCAATACCTCAGGACTTACGTTGATACCTGTTGCCATCATGAATTACCGCAGCCAATTTGGTGCCGAAAATCCATCCGATGTCTTCATCCCAATTCTCATTGCCACCTTTATCGCTTCGTTGGTAGGACTAATTACCGTTGCTATTTATCAAAAAATCAATCTTTTAGACAAAGTAATCCTAGCCTATCTTGGCAGTATTTGTTTGTTAGTTGGTTTTATGATTTATTATTTCAATCAACTTTCCGTCGATGAAATGCAATCCCAATCCGCCTTGTTAAGCAACATCATTTTATATGGAATCATTTGCGCTTTTATCCTCATGGGCATTCGCAAAAGAATCAATATTTACGAATCATTTATCGAAGGCGCAAAAGACGGATTTGGCATCGCCATCAAAATAATCCCTTATTTAGTGGCCATTTTAGTTTCTATTGGCGTTTTCAGAGCTTCTGGCGCAATGGACATTTTACTCGATGGTTTCCGCGCATTTTTTGCTTTGTTTTTTACAGATGTCGCCTTTGTTGATGGTTTGCCAACCGCCTTAATGAAACCGCTAAGTGGTTCAGGCGCAAGAGGAATGATGATTGAGTCGTTTAATACCTTTGGAGTGGACAGTTTTGTGGCGCGCCTCACCTCTACCCTTCAAGGCTGCACCGATACTACTTTTTACATCATCGCGGTTTACTTCGGTTCGGTTGGCATCCGCAAAACCCGATACGCCATAAAAGCTGGATTATTGGCTGATTTAGCTGGTATTGTCACCGCCATTATTGTGGCCTCCATGTTCTTTGGCGAAAGTGGGGTAACACCTTTAAAACCAACCGAAATGGTCAACCAATTTGCGCATAATTGGAATAATCATACGCCTTCAAAAAACCTAGATTTTATGGCACCCGATTGTGCACTTTACGATCAAGCCTATGACACTTTAGCGTATAACGATTCAACCATTGTCGCCGATTTCTTAGCTATCGATTCTCTACAAAATAACAAATTTAAAATCAACAGCTTAAATTCAACCGGCGAAGCACCTAATGAAATTGTTTTTGCTAAATTGTTGCCAATCACCACCGATTCAACCATCGCTGCTCCAAAAACCTATTCATTTGCCTTTTCAAAAGGAAAAATAAAAGCCATTCAATACCTCGGAAATTTTTAAAAATCGACACATAAAAGCTGCTAAACCATTACCTTTGTCCTAAAGCAAACCTATGTTTTTTAAACGAAAAAAAAAATCATTCGGATCGGACGGACCAACCACCGTTCAGTTAAAACCGCTTAATTATCCACCAAAAATTTTAGTGGGTTGGGGCGAAGCAATTGGAGGAAATACCGATTTACGCGATTGGTTTTTAGAAAGCGAAGACTATAAAGAATTAGGAATGACCGTGCACGCACTTTTGTTGAAAGACGATGCACGTGATTGGCTCATGAAAAACGGGTATGCCCACCTCATGGCCATGATCAACGGCGCCGAAGGCAATAAAGAAGCCATCCATTGGCTCGAAAAATCAAAATTCGAAGTCCTTAAACACATTGCATTAGCTGGCGATCGCGACCAAGATTCCCTCGAGTGGCTCAAACAAAATAACCATTTCGAATTTGCCATGATCGCCGAACGCATCCGAGTCTTAAAAGATCAAATTGAAGACACGCATAACGATGTGCATTCCATTAATTTAGATTAATTAGCGGCATTTCATCCTGATTTATTTTTCTTTTTGGGTGTTTCGCCCCCAACAAGTTGGAGGCGCCACGCTATCCACTATAGTCCCCCCAACAAGTTGGGGGCTGCCGTTCCTATCGTTAACACAAAATTTTGGTAATTTCTTTAAAAATGTAAATATCGAACTACCCGATTGGTTAAAAAGAGTAAAAAGCACGTTCTTAAAACAGATGACTAATCTCATCATTTTTAACATTCCATCCAATAACCACTCCACCCAACAAACAAATTCATTAAATTGCATGGAAATTAATAATACTCGCCATCACAAAAAAGAAAGCCATAACGGTAATCAAGAAATTTCACTCGAAGTTAAAATCCCTTCTTGTGCTGTTAATACTATGCTGTTTTCTTGGATTTGGGACAAAACCTGCCCCTACCTTCTTTCGGAAATCGGGATATAAACTAAATTTAAGCAACAAACATTTGACAGAAATTCCAGATTATGTTTTTAAACTCACCGAATTAAAATATTTAAATTTACACCACAACCAGCTAACCACCATCCCCCCCGAAATTAAAAACCTCGTCAACTTAGAAAAACTAATTCTTAGTCGGAATGATTTGGTTGAAATCCCCCCTGAAATTGGTGAATTAAAAA
>JADZFJ010000431.1 GCA_020849935.1 Crocinitomix sp.
ATAAACGTTGGTTGAATGTAATTTCCTTCACATTTTTCACCAAAAATTTCATCAATTAATTTTCCTCTTCCCATGGTATCATCCACTCGAATGCCGTTTGATTTACACCAGGTTTTTAGTTCATCTTCCGATTTATTTTGAATATCAAACCCTGTAAAATCAATAATTGATTGGCGCATGGTCACCCGTTTGAAAGGAGCTTTAAAACTGACCTGATGTTCACCAAAAACCACATTGGTGGTATTATTCACCGCTAGGGCACAATGTTCTAATAATTGTTCGGTAAAATCCATCATCCAATTATAATCCTTGTAGGCTACGTAGATTTCCATCGCCGTAAACTCTGGATTGTGGGTACGATCCATGCCTTCATTTCTAAAATTCTTAGAAAATTCATAAACCCCATCAAAACCACCTACAATCAAACGTTTTAAATACAATTCGTTGGCAATTCTTAAATACAAAGGAATGTCTAAAGCATTGTGATGTGTCATAAATGGGCGAGCGGCTGCTCCACCAGCAATGGGTTGCAAAACAGGTGTCTCTACTTCAAAATACGAACGATCATTAAAAAATTGCCGCATGGCATTCATTAATTTAGTTCGTTTAATAAAAACTTCTTTTACGTGCGGATTCACTACCAAATCAACATAACGTCGGCGGTAACGTAATTCGGCATTGGTAAACGCATCGTGAACCACCCCATTTTCATCGGTTCGTGGCTGAGGTAAAGGTTTTAAACACTTACTTAGCAAGGTAAACGTTTTTACATGAACTGATTTTTCGCCCACCTGAGTGGTGAATAATTCACCTTCCACACCAATAAAATCACCCAGATCAAGTAATTTTTTATAGACTTCGTTGTACAAGGTTTTGTCTTCGCCTTCGCAAATGACATCCCGGTTAAAATAAACTTGAATTCTTCCGGCACTGTCCTGCAATTCGGCAAAAGAAGCTTTTCCTTGCGTTCGGCGCGCCATCAATCTACCAGCAATGATGACAGATTTCCCTTCTTCGAAATTATTCTTAATATCTTGCGATAAATGACTCACAGGATATAAGGCTGCTGGAAAGGGATCTATGCCCATTTCACGCAATTTTTGAAGGGAATCACGTCGTTGTATTTCTTGTTCTGATAAATCTTGATGATTCATAATTATTCTCTTTTAAGGACACAAAGATAATTCTTAAATGCAGGAGATGAAGAGAATGAAACTAAAAATTAACGAAATATCTATAACAATAAACCATAATTAACGTTCAAAAGACGTAAGTTTGGGAAATTTTTAAGACTAATCTGCCAATTTGATCGATTTGTCAAAAAGGATTATTGAGAAGATTAAAACCAAAACAAGAGGTAAGTTCTTGTTTTTGAACGCATAATAATTAAATTTAGAATGAAAGAATTAATTGCTAGTTTGGCAAACCAAATTCGTGAAGCGATTGAGATTGGAGAGAAAACGAATTTCGTGAATCCGAAAAAAGAATTTTCGTCCATTTTAGTTTGTGGTCTTGGTGGATCAGGAATTGGAGGAAAAATTGTGAGTTTGCTTTTGAAAGATGATTTAAAAATTCCTTTTTTGTGCATCAACGATTACGATGTGCCGGCATGGGTTAATAAATCAACTTTAGTAATTGGTTCATCTTATTCAGGAAACACTGAAGAAACATTGGCTGCCATTCACGTGTGTATGGAACGAGGAGCAGAAATCGCGATTATTTCATCAGGTGGCAGTATTTCGGCTCTTGCAAAAGAAAATAATTGGAATTTATTTGAAGTGCCAGGCGGGGAGCAACCTCGTGCAATGTTGGCCTATTCGATTGTGCAACAATTATATATTTTGCAAAAATACGACCTCATTTCAATGCAACATTTAAATGAGTTAAAACAAGTGCCATCTTTTATTGAAGAAACGGAACAAGAAACGCGTGAAGAAGCCATGAAAATTGCCAGTGAATTTTCGGGCAAACGACCAATTATTTATGCCGGGTCCGATTTTGAAGGAGTTGCAGTGCGTTGGAGACAACAAATTAACGAAAATGCGAAAGAGTTAACTTGGCACCATGTTTTTCCTGAAATGACCCACAACGAATTGGTCGGATGGGCAGGAGGCTCAACCAACGAATCTCCCATTTTTTTAAATTCAACCTACAACCATCCAAGAACCAATCGAAGATGGGAAATTAGTAAGGAAGTTATTTCAAAATACACCCATTCAATTCAAGAAACCACCGCAAAAGGCGACACTAAATTGGCACATAATTTTTATTTAATCCATTTAGGAGATTGGGTTTCTTATTTTATGTCCGAAATTAAAAAAATTGATGCGGTAGAGGTAAACATTATTGGTCATTTGAAAGCCGAAATGGCTAAAATGAAATAGAAATCTGATTCTCTGTTATTGTCGCTTTCAGCCGTACAAACTTTTCACACTGACTACTCACACTCACAACTGACTTATCCTGGATCAGCAAACGCTGGATTATTAATGAATGTGCTATCCGACAAGGAAAGCAAGAACATTTTCAAATAATACTTTTCTTCTGAACTTAATTGTGCACCCCCGTCACCCACTTTTTTCATTAAAGGATCAATGGTAGGAGAATAATTTAAGCCTTCGCTGTAATGATTGATGACTTCATCCAAGGTGGCAAATCTTCCGTCGTGCATATAAGGAGCGGTAAAGGCTAAATTTCTTAAAGAAGGGGTTTTAAATTTTCCATTATCCGAAGGATTACCGGTGACTTTGCCCAATCCGAGGTCGGTGATCACTGCATCCAACCCGTTGTTATGAAATAAATTATCTGTCCAAAGTGGGTTAAAATTGTCGCCATGACAATGAAAACAATCCCCTTTACTTTCGTCAATAAAAAGGGTAAAACCAAGATAAGCAGCGAGTTCATCCGCTTCGTTCCAACCGCTACTGCCAATGGCGCGGTTTGCGTTCATGTATTTATCCATCGGCGAATTGCCCGAAATTAAAGTGCGTTCAAATTGTGCCAAGGCCTTCACCACCATGGTCGAATCGATGGTTGAACTGCCAAAAACAACCTCAAAAAGTTGAGGATATTCGCTGTCGGCTTGTAATTTTGCAACCACTGTTGGCCAAGAGCTGTGTAATTCGAGTGGATCATTAACTGGCGCATAGGCTTGCTCTTCTAAACTCAATTTTCGTCCGTCCCAAAAATTTACATCCATCCAACCCAAATTAAACAAGGGCATCGAATTTCGTTTCCCCGGCAATCCGTCAATTCCAAGACTAAACGCAGTGACATCACTAAATGCTTTAGCAGGGTCGTGGCAACTTGCACACGATTTTGTATTGTCTTCTGAAAATCGTTCGTCAAAAAATAATTTTCTTCCCAATTCAACACCCTCCACACTCATTGGATTGTCTGTTGGAACAGGAACAGGAGGCAAATATTTGGCAATGCGAACGGGGTAATCTATTTCGTAAGGAGTGGTTTGTCCATAATGCGCATACGGATCCTTTCTACACGAAACAGAAAGAAGTAAAATTCCTAAAAAAATAGGCCAATTTTTAGACAATCGCATGTGTGCAAAGATAATTAGAAACCCTTGAAATTACAAACGTAAAATTTCGAAGAAAATTGAAAATCAACCAAAAAAAGAAGAAATTCATTTTTCAAACTATTCCTCGTAACTTTGTGCGCAAGTGATGCTAAGATGAGAAACGTAACCTACATTGACAAAAACCTGATTGATTATAAACAAGGATGGGATTTTCAAGAAACCCTGTTTAAAGAGGTGATTGATTTGAAAATTGCAAAAAGAGATGGAAAATCGGAGGTAACACCAGGAAATTATTTGATTTTTTGCGAACATCCACACGTTTATACCTTAGGCAAAAGTGGTGCCGAAGGGAATTTGTTAATTAACGAGGAGATGTTGCGGAGCAAAAATGCGGCATTTTATAAAATTAATCGGGGAGGGGACATTACGTATCATGGACCTGGACAATTAGTGATGTACCCCATTTTTGACTTGGATCAATTTTTTACCGATATTCACAAATACATGCGTTTTTTAGAGGAGGCGGTGATCCTAACCCTAAGCGAATTTGGTATTTTAGCAGGGCGACTTCCGGGAATGACGGGGGTATGGTTAGATGTCGGCTCACCCAACGAACGAAAAATCTGTGCGATGGGCGTAAAAAGTTCACGCTGGGTCACCATGCACGGCATTGCATTAAATGTAAATACAGATTTATCGTATTTTAATCACATTGTTCCTTGCGGAATTGTGGATAAAAGCGTAACTTCCATGCAAAAGGAATTGGGAAAAGAAATCAACCTTGCCCACGTGCAACAAGTGTTAAAAGAAAACATGAGTACTATTTTTGATTTTGATTATACCGTTTAAACGCATGAAGTACCTAAAAAAATTACTCAAATGGATAGGAATTATTCTCCTACTTTTTTTAGTGGTCGCTAATTTGGCCATTATTTTTACCGGAAGATATTACATTTATAAAGGCGTTGCCAATACCTATCTTAAAGGACATATTCGTCCAACAATTTACGATTTAGAGGTGTTCACCAACCGAACCGTGGAAATTGGCACGCCACAGCCTTGGCGCCAACACCCGTCTTTGGGGAGTTTTACATTGTCGCAAGAGGAAAGAGAAACCATTGAGGCACTCACACCTTCTTCTTTTTTGGTGGCGTGGGGTGACACAATCATATATGAAGAATATTGGGGTGAACATGATCAGGACCGCATCAGTAATTCATTTTCCATGGCAAAATCCATTGTTTCACTTTTAATTGGGGTGGCTTTGGATGAAGGAAAAATTAAATCGCTGGACGAACCTGTGGCGAATTATTTACCAGAATTTAACGACGAAAAAAAGGGCATTACCATTCGCCATATTTTAACCATGACCTCGGGACTATCGTGGTCAGAAAGTTACATTAGTCCGTTTTGCGATGTTGCCGAATTATATTATGATACCGACGATCGAGATTTGTCCTTAAATCGCCGAACCATAGAAGAGGAGCCGGGGAAGATATTTAAATACAAAAGTGGGGATACCCAGGTGTTGATGTACATTCTAAAAGCGGCAACAGGCGTTAGTGTTTCGGAATATGCTTCAGAAAAATTATGGAAAAAAATGGGCGCAGAAAGTGAAGCACTTTGGAGTTTAGCGGATGATGAAAATAGTTCAGAAAAGGCATTTTGTTGTTTTTATGCCACCTCGCGTGATTTTTTGAGACTAGGAAAATTGGTAAATCAACAAGGCATGTGGAATGGCGAACAATTAGTAAGTGCGGCTTACGTTAATGAATTTGCAAGTTTGGCACCTGTGAATGAACCAGATGGAAAACCTAACCAAGTGTATGGTTTCCAGTATTGGATTTATACCGGTATGCCCTATAAAGTGTCTTATTTCCGCGGGATGTCGGGTCAGTACATTATTTCTATTCCTGAAAAACAGTTGGTAATTGTTCGCACAGGATCGGGTACCTTGCCTAGTTGGAAAAATACCGCTGAAATTCAAGACGATGCTTTAGAAGGACATTACCAAGAATTACCTGCCTATATTAGCATCGGAATGAGCATGCTTGCGCAGGCCGGCGGAAACTAAGTCACCCATTTTCTTAGAAAAAAAACAAAGAATTTTTTTGGTTCTCAAAAACCATCTACCTTTGTCAAATTAAAATACCGAAAGGGAAAATGAAAAAAGACATCGAAATATTACAAGTAGAAGGCGTTTCAGTGGCGGTTGTAAAAGAATTGAATGAAGAAAAAACGCAAGAGGTGTACAACGTTTATTTGTTGAATAAAAAGGAAGTACAAATCGAAAATGTCTTAGTTTCTTCGAAAGGATATGGCGAAAATAAATTGACTGGCGAAGTGGTAAAAACCTCCATTTTGCGTCATTTTTTAGGCGATGTTCAACCAAAATCATTTGTTAAAATAGAACCCATCATTGAGGAAGTTTTTGGATTAAACAACGAGTATTGGGTCAGTTTTGTTTGCGACAATAAAATGTACGACAAAAAATACATCTTTTTAGCCGAAACCATTATTCCGAGTAACATGGTAAATGTTCCTTTAATTGGAGGAAAAGGGGTAGTTATTTAGTAGGGCGTTTCCCTTCCCCAACTTGTTGGGGAGGGGTCGGGCTTTCACTCCAATCCAAAGTCGGCAAACGCCGCCAACTTTGGGATTTCCGCACCAATCCCTAACGCAAAAATTTAGGATTACTGGTAAAAACCGGTTATTTTTTCGAGCTAATTCATAGTGCTTGGCCACCTCCGCTACCGCGCGAATCCTTTCGCGTGGGGGTAAGAATTTCAATAATCTTTAAGCCCTCCAGATAACAAATCAGCTTATTTTTTCTTTCAACAAGCGCTTAAAATTGCCTCGAAATAATCTAACAAAAACAAGTTACATTATCGTTTTTCGTATCCACGCGAAAGGATTCGCGCGGGAGCGGTGTGGATCTCTATTGGAAAATTTAGGACAGCCGGTAAAAACTGGTTATTTTTCGAGCGAATATTTGATGCTAGATTATTCTTTTATCATTAATTCTGTATTCGTTGTCCAAAGCCCAAAATAAGGATTAGTATTGTCTACTCGTTTTAGTAAAATGAGAAATGGTTGATCGAAAATCATTTTTTTTGGTTTCGGCTTTTCTTCGGCTGGTCCTTCTTCTGTTGTCTCCATTACTGCCTCGCTTTCTATTTCTGCACCACTTTCATCTAAAACAAAAGCGGTTCTTTGCCAAGCCTCTTTAATTTGAAAATCTTGTTCGGAGGTGCTAAAATTCGTTCCAACCAGTGAGGGGTAATTTGTCTCGATGTTAAAACTGAATTTGGGGATTATCACAACATCTTCATAATCATAATAATACTTCCAACGCATTTTTTCATTCTTCTTTTCTGTTTTTCCTATTTCTGTAAGCCTTTCTATTTCCTTGGTCATTTCGGTCATAGAATTAAACTTTTTGTCTGTCTTGAATAATATGATTTCGTGTTCTTCGACTTTTGGTAAAAGCTTAATTATAAAATTATTGTCGTTTTTATAATAAACTATTTGAACGAGGTTTAATTGATCGTAATCGCTATAACCATTTACTCCGAATGAGGCAACCTTTTGTCCATCAAACACTAAATTGTTTTTAAAATTTTCTAGTTTAAGTGAGAAGGGAAGTGATTTACTAAATGCGGCGCTTGCCTTTACTACACCATTTTCAACTTGACCACTAGCTTCGTATTCCTCATTTTTCAAGACGTTTTTAAAAGAGGTTGATTTGTTGAGCAAATTCAAGTCAACATGTTCATCTGGAATAGTTAACGGAGCATTAATTTGATTTCTTATTTCTTCCCACGCAAAAAGTAACGTTGCACAATAAACCGAATTTTTGTCATTGGAAATTTTATGTTCTAAAGTTGGGATGAAAGTTGTATTTTTATATTCAGTTAGGTTTTTTACTTCTGGAAATCTACTTTCGTCTTTAATAATTTCTGCGCAACTAAATATGGCAGTTAAAATAAATGTTGATATGATTACTTTATTTTTTTTCATAATTTCTATTTCTTTCTTCCCATATTTTTTTGTCAAATTCAAACTGTTTTTTGAAATCGTTAATCATATCCAAATAATCATTTAGCTTGAATTCAAGTGGTTGCACTTTTTCAAACCAGTTGACTGTGGAGCCAATTTTTTCAGTTTCAAATTCTTTCGTTTGATCAATTCCTATTTTATTCCATTTAATCGTCGATCCAGTATTTTCGATTTCAGCAAGTAGGATGGTGCAAGAAAAATCGGCATCGTCAGGGCACATTAAAATGGGACAAATTGTTTTTTCTCCATTTTTCGGAAGAATTCTTTTCCAAACTAGTTTACGTTCTTCTTCTATTTCCATCCAAAACAAGAGGGTTGGAACGGTTCCCTTATACCCATTTCCTGGATAGAGTTCTTCAAGTTTTTCATCCAGCCAAGTTCCATCAATATGAAAATTAATAAAGTCATCATAGATTTCATCATCACTTTTATCTAAAAGACCTTTAATTGAATTCATTTTGAGTTTTTTATGCGGGCATTCATTAAATAAATAATAAAACAAATATGGGAAAATATTCGCAAACCAACTTCTGTTTTTGGAACGACTAGATTGATTTCGTTTCATGCGGGAGCGGGTATCTATATGAGCACTAGGATTCATTTATCATTAACGTAGATATTCCCACCCCTGATAGCAGCGGTAGCTTGCCACCTTGGCGCATTTAGTTCCATTGCTTGTTTGCCTGTGACCAACGGAAACAGGTAAAACAAGCTTAATGGACTTAGGCGCCAAGGTGGCAACTTTAGCGGAAAGCAGGAAAAGGTGCCCTCCTTCGCTAAAAGCTACGGAGGACACGACCAAATAACTTCTAAAGCCACGGAGGACAAGTTAGTAGGGTTCGCTACCGCGCGAACAATGTCATTAAGTTAAGATTTAAACTATTGATTATCAATTAAATAACTTGTTTATAACAAGATTTTATCGTATATTTACTTAATAATCAAATAGTTATTAAGATGAAAAAAAACTCCAGAATTTATTTTAACTAAAATCAATATTGAAATAAATAATCCTGAACTTGCACTACTTTTTAAAGTATCAAATTCTGATTTTACTAGGAAAAGAAAACAAACCTTTTCTACTACGTTGCTTTTTATGATGAATTTTTTAAGAAAAAGTCTTTCTTTGGAAATAGAAAACTTTGTAAAACACATTCGGATTTTTACAGGAAAACTTGCCATTGCAAGTTATTCCAAAAGTGCTTTTATTCAAAGTAGAAATAAAATTAAGCCTGAAGTTTTTATTCATCTAAACAAAACTCTTATCAATGAGTTTTATTCAGAGAACGATTTATCTATAAAATTATGGAAAGGTCACAGGTTACTTGCTGTTGATGGATCAAGGCTTACATTGCCCAATACAGAAGAACTTTTGCAGGAATTTGGACGAACCAAAAATCAAAGCAATACTGGAGTTGTTCAAGCTAGAGTTTCTGTTTTATATGACGTACTTAATAAATTTGTTTTAGATGGTATTTTATCACCACTGGCAGAAGGTGAAGTTGAGTCCGCAATTCGACATCTTGAACACGCAAAGGAAAGAGATTTGCTAATTTATGATAGAGGTTATCCATCTTTTAGGTTGATTTATGAGCATTGTCGACATGAAATTGACTTTTTAATAAGAGCAAAGAAGGATTTTAATATTGAAGTTCTTTCATTTTATGATAGTGGAGAACAAAGCAGGATAGTAAAAATATGTCCACCAAAAAATATTAAAATAACAGACAAACCATACAACCACAGCTCATTCGAAACAGTTAGATTAGTAAGAGTGAAATTGCCAAATAATGAAGATGAAATACTTATAACTTCGCTTTTAGATGACAATAAATATCCATCCAGTATTTTTAAAGAATTATACTTTAAAAGATGGGGTATTGAATCATTTTATGATGAATTCAAAACAAAACTCAAAGCTGAACATTTTTCTGGTTACTCTAAAAACAGCATTCTACAAGATTTTTATGCCGCATTATTCGTCTCTAATATCCAAAGTCTAATTGTTGGGGAAATAAATAATGAACTAAAGGAAAATTCAATTACAAAGTATGAATATAAAGTTAACAACAATCTATCCTACGGATTTCTCAAAGACAGAATTATTAATTTGTTTTTTTCAGGAACAGATACTCAAGCCATCTTGAAAGAATTAACAGAACTATTCCGAAAACATCTTGTGCCAATACGACCAAATAGAAGTTTTGAGAGATTTAAGGATAAATATCGCAATAGACAAAAACCAAAAAACCCTAAAAACATGAAAGATTCTTTGTGACTTTCCTTAACTTAATGACATTGTTCGTGCGGTAGCATTGTGCGGTAGCCATAAGGTTTATGCCGATTCAAGCTAATTAGAACTAGAAAATCACCAAGCTGAGGGTTGCCACCTCTGCCGCACGAATCCTTTCGTGTGGCTGAAGGTTTATATAGAGAAAGAGGTGAAGTTATTCGAATTTATTTTATGCTTTTATATTCAACTTGAACTATTAACCAAACGAAAGGATTGACTTCATCGAACTTTGTTTCCCACCGCTGCCGCACGAATCCTTTCGTGTGGCTGAAGGTTTATGTAGAGAAAGAGGTGAAGTTATTCGGATTTATTTTATGCTTTTATAGTTACTTTAAACTAGGAACCTGACCAAAAAATTTATGGTTACATAGCGCAGAAAAGTGAAGATGACGCTCATCCACCCTCATTAGCTCCAAAAAACTACCAAACTAACGGTTGTGCGAGGTGATAATACGCTTCAAATTTTTCATCGTAATATTCATAAATCGATTTTTTGGTAGCATCGTTATCATCGCGGGCTAAAAAAAGTAGGCCTTTTTGTTTTTTGTAGGTGGTTGTGCCGTACGAATACAATTTTAAATAAGCGAGATTACTCATTTCATTTAGTTCAATAATGTGCATTCGTTCGTCAAGGGGGAAATTGATTAAACGTACATCCAATTTCATGAGGGGTTGAATTTTCTTTAAGTCGCGCAACAGGGTGAGGGTTAAATTAATTTTATCTTTGAGCTCTTTCGCACTTTCTCTGTTTGATGATCGACTTGCCGCCATGGTTAACGAAATAGAATCCAAGGGATTGGTCATTACCACTACTACTTCACCTCCCCTTTTCACAATCGATTCAATTGGGTCGATGATTTTCCCAATTCCTTCTTCCAAATTGACCCCGCATATTTTCAATTTCAAAATCTTTGCCTCATTTTCATCAATAAATTCCCAGGCATCATCATCGCTTCGGTACGGATAAATAATTTGTTTTTGCTCTTCTAGCTCGTCCAAAATCGGAAGTTTGGCATCGGCATCCGTTCGGAAACGAATCACCTCTGGCGCCTCCCGATCAATCAACGAAGCAATAAAACCGATTATTAAGAAAATCAAGGTCATTCCCCCAAAAATGTATATAGCCTTTAACATATTTGCCCGGGGAGACTCTTTTTTTTGTTCGGCTTTCAGCAGAAAAAAAGTAAGTAAAATTAAAATGACGGCAAATCCAACAAAACCGTATTCTAACAGATCAATGATGGCACTAATTTCCATACTTCAGTTGCTTTGGTAATTCTTTCGCCCGATCAATTTATCTGAATGCGAATGACTTAAATTTTGTAAGGACTAATGTAAGGAAATTATTTATCTTTTGTATACAAGCACATTAACTTTTAGTATATTTAAGTTTTATTGGAAAAAACACCCGCCAACAAATTAAAGCAGGGAGCCACCAACAAAATAGTTCAGCGATAAAATAAAATGATTTTACTGTTTTTAATTTTTTTGATTATTCCAATTTCACCTTTAGTGGGCTATCTAATCGATGGATACAAACAAAAAAATATCCGCAAAGGCATCCTTTACATTTTAGGATTTTTTGGATTTCTCACGGCAGGCACAATTTTGGTGAATTTATTTGGCCTCTACTTCGCTTTTTCCGTACCTATCTTACTTTTTTCCTTGGTTTTAATTCGGAAGAATTGACATTACACTTTTTTGTATTATTAAGCGTCTTTTTCTTTGGGCGCCCCACCTTTCCTTTTCCGCTGACGCGACAGTCAAGGTGTCAGGCTCTTCGGTACTCGCTTTATTGCCGTAAACGGACAATAAGAGCTCAAACAATGCCTACGATCCTTGGCGCGGGGGAAGTTTAGAACTTTTAGAAGGTAGTTGACATGGAAAATGACTGATGAAGATATGCACTCATCGCACTATTGCTAATTGAGGTCGAGGCTTCGGATATCCGACAGTTGGCACATGTCATTCATCCAAATTAATGTACAATTTTGGACACTTTTCTTTAAGCTTATTTATCTCTTCAATTGGGATTGGATTTCCACCAAGCCATATTCCTCTTAGATTTGGAAGAGTAAAAATGAAATCTGGAATTTTGGAGATCGTATTGTTCCTGAGATCCAAGTCTCGCAAATTTGGTAACGCTTGAATGAAACTTGGAATATTTACCAAACTGAGGTTTGAAATATTTAATGTGTGGAGGTAAGGAAAACAACCTAACCAACTTGGTAAAGAATCTAATTGAGTATTCTCGAGCCAGAGTTGTCTCAATTCAGTAAGCTCACAAATACTCTTTGGGAGACTTGTCAACGGATTTCCAATCAGTACCAAATTGTATACATTTTTGAATTGACCAATAGAATCTGGTAACACATCTATATTCTGATTGGCGAGAATTAATTCTTTTACACTGTCTGGCTCTTCAAAAGCAGACTCGAGGGATTTGTAATAACCATTAATTTGTCCAACTACTGAGTCCGTGCAACCAAATACCAACAATGTCAGAAATACATAGCCAATTAAATATTGCGAGTGTCTTCTCATAGTGTTTGTCAACTTATTAATAAACGAAGTTAATGATTTACTTAACTTATTTACTATTTCAGTGAAAAACAGCAAAACAGTATTTTGTGCATTTTTTCACAGTGCATTTGCGGAATGCTTGAATAATTTTATTGGCCGGCATTGCAAATGCCTGATGCAGATACACACTCATCGCACTATTGCTGCATGAGCGCGAGGCTTGGAGTTCGCACGTCTGTCCATATGCCTCAAAACCCGCGTTTACTCAAAATTATTTGTTTTTCATTCGTAAAGCGATAATATTGTCTGCATTAATTAGCCAGTTTCCATTTATGAAGATCATCTCAATAGGAAATGGCCATCCACTTGCGATGATTTTGACTTTGTTTCCGTCATCAGAAACAGGAATCTTTTTTATGGGTTGACTTGAAGAAATCTCGTCCAATTTCAAAGCAACATCTTTGGGATATTCCCCTTTCCAAAGGATTTCTGCGTTTTCATTTTCTAGAATTAGTGATTCTATGATTCCTTTGTCTCCTTTCAACAACGCACTGTCAAACTTTCTAAACGCTATTTCCACTTCTCCCTCTTCTGTTTTCGACTTTTCAAAGGCGAAGTGTATTAACTCCTCCTCTGTCATTGTATTCTTCAACTCAATGAATTCAAGAATCGTATTCATCATTAATATAATTGCTTCATTGTCGTTCTTTGTACATTCTTTGATAACATACGTCCAAACGTAATTTGTCGGAAATGAGTTTTTAAGGCATACGAAACGGTCAAAAGTTCTGTCGTCAATCGGAGATTGTGTTCCCGCTGCAAAACCAGTAATATATGCCGCTGTCTCATTGTAAGTCCCACCAAGAGTGTACATTCTAGGTCTAGTACAGACAAGTTGTATAAAGTCTATGAATGAATGTTTTGTCTGCATTATATAATTCTGCCTAACTTATTAATTGACGAAGTTAATTATTTACTCAAACTATCTGCCATTTCACCAAAAACCAGTATAACAGAATTTTGCACTTTTTTTCACATTGCATTTGTGGTATGCTTGAATAATTTTAGTGGTCGGCATTGCAAATGCCTGATGAAGATACACACTCATTACAGCGCATCGCAGTTCGTATACTCACCGCTAATTCGCTGCACAGCGCTATTGCTAAATGAGCGCGAGGCTGGCTCTTTTAATTACTCGGAAATTAAAATAACTTCTCCGTTTTCACGCTTGTGAGGATAGTCGTATGGTATTGTATATGAAATCGTGTAACTAATATTTATGTTATTCCCTAAAACAAACAAATCACCTTCACCTTCAATAATATCGCCTTCACTCTTTTCAGGAATCTTTAATTTTTCGATTAAAGATTCTTTTAAAAAAGAATGAGCCAAGTTATCATCCATCGGTTTCGCGTTTTTATAAAAACAAATTTCTCGTTTGCTTCCAGTCCATTCTGGCCCAAATTCACTTCTAACTTCCCATATAACTGAAATTTTATTTGAAGTCAGCTCGTTTATTAATTCATCTTTAATCTTCATTGTCTAGTTTTTTAAAATTGGCTTGAACATTTTGGAAGTTGGTGCTGTTAGGAACGGCTAACCCAAATCTATCAATTGATTCTCGATTTTTCAATCTTCCTTGATTTCTCTTAGTACCTCATCGCTTAACGAGTG
>JADZFJ010000432.1 GCA_020849935.1 Crocinitomix sp.
CCGAGTCTTAAGATATCGAAACGAATTGAATATACAGCTTTAAAATAAACCGTATGATTGAAGTAGGAATTATTATGGGGAGTCAATCAGACTTACCGATTATGCAAGAAGCGGCGCAAGTGTTGAAAGATTTTGGAATTGAGTTTGAAATGACGGTTGTTTCTGCTCATCGAACTCCTGAAAGAATGTTTGATTACGGAAAAGCTGCACATTTACGCGGTTTAAAAGTGATTATTGCTGGTGCGGGCGGTGCTGCGCATTTACCTGGGATGATGGCATCTATTACCCCCTTGCCAGTTATTGGTGTTCCGATAAAATCAAGTAATTCGATTGATGGTTGGGACTCCATATTATCCATCTTACAAATGCCAGGCGGAATTCCTGTGGCTACGGTGGCACTAAATGGAGCAAAAAATGCAGGGATTTTGGCGGCATCCATTATTGGTGCATCCAATCCAGAGATTTTAGAAAAAATTGTCCTTTTTAAAGAATCTCTGAAAGAAAAAGTACTTGAAACTGCCCGTGAAATGGAGAAAAAATAAGGCAAAATCAAGGTTATTAAATTTGCTATGAAAGCACTTCGACATATAAATCCAAGTCAATTTTAGGCAAATACATTAGTTAGACTGTTATGAAAATTGAAGAAGAACTTCGTTCGAGTTTTAGAAATGACTACCAAAAATTGGTGGTGAATCTTTACCTCACCTTTTCTCGTTTGCACGAACCATTTCATGAATTGTTAAAATCCTTTGATATTACACCTACGCAATACAACGTGCTGCGAATTTTAAAGGGACAAAAAGGAAATCCGGCATCGATTGGTTTAATTAAAGAACGGCTGATTGAACGAAATTCAGATGTGAGTCGGATTATTGCCCGCTTGTACAAAAAAAAGTTGATCGATCTTAAAAACAATGTCCTCGACAAACGACAAAAAGATGTTGTGATCAACGATTTAGGTCTTGATTTATTGACAAGAATTGAAGCAAATTCAAGTTTTTTTGACACCAAAATAAAACATATTAGCCTGGACGAAGTTCGCATGATGAATGATCTCTTAGACAAACTCCGCGGAACCGATACCGTGACCGTTGAATAAAATTGTTAATAAAAATCACACAACTGCCAACCGAAATTTATAATAATTATGGTATGTTTATCTTTCGTTAATTGATAAAAATGTTTAAAACCAATTTAGGATTGCTCCGAATTATCGGATTTTTAGAAGGAATTTCATACCTCGTCTTATTGCTAATTGCCATGCCATTAAAATATATTTGGGATAAACCTGAATTCATCTATTCGACAGGTTTGGCGCATGGACTTTTGTTTACACTCTATCTATTCTTTGTGCTTTTGGTTACTTTTCAAAATAAATGGTCGTTGAACAAATGTTTTTGGGCACTCTTAGCATCGTTGGTTCCATTCGGAACTTTTATTGCTGATAAACGATTATTTAGAGGAGAGTAAAAATTTAAATAAGTTAACGGTCCATCAATACTTCTAGATTAATCCGTCACTTCTTCAAAATCAACATAATCATTGTTCGAAGTTTGATTCGGATCAATTTTAGAGATCGTTCGTTTGCCGTAATTTGCACGAGCTTGTTGAATTTCTCGTTCTGATTGCCGTTGTTGACGTAGCATTCTTCGTTCTTCGTCCATAGCTCTTTTTGAAATCATCAAACGACCCAAAAAGCGCAGAAAGAAAATCACTCCAATAATAATAAAGATTGTCCTGACGACGCCTGTTATACTTAACAATACCATTATTTACTCAAGTATAAATTACGTTCGCTGTAAATTTCTTGGAAATATGGATCTTTTAAATCAGCAATAAAACGAATCGCCTCGCCAGTTGATTTCATTTCAGGCCCCAATTCTTTGTTGACATTTGGAAATTTATCAAACGAAAACACAGGAACTTTAATGGCGTATCCTACCTTGACAGGATTAAAATTGAAATCAGTCACCTTATTTTCTCCCAACATGACCTTTGTCGCGTAATTTACGTAAGGTTCTTGGTAAGCTTTCGCGATAAAAGGAACCGTTCTTGACGCACGTGGATTTGCCTCAATCACATACACTTTATCATCCTTAATCGCAAATTGAATGTTGATTAATCCAACTGTGCGCAAGGCGATGGCAATTTTATGGGTGATCTCTTCGATTTGTTGCATCACCAATGCTCCTAAGTTGTAAGGAGGAAGCACGGCAAAAGAATCGCCTGAATGAATTCCTGCAGGCTCGATGTGTTGCATGATTCCGATGATATACACATTTTCTCCATCTGAAATAGCATCCGCCTCAGCTTCGATTGCGCCACCTAAAAAGTGATCCAATAAAATTTGGTTGTCCGGTAATTCATTCAAAATATCTACCACATGATGTTCCAAATCCGATTTGTTGATGACAATTTTCATTTTTTGTCCACCTAATACATACGAAGGGCGAACAAGTAAAGGGAACCCAAGATTATCAGACAATTCTAGCGCTTGTTCAGCACTTTCTACCACGCCAAATTCTGGATAAGGAATGTCTAATTCTTTTAAGAGATTTGAAAAACGACCACGATCTTCGGCAAGATCAAGCGCATCGTACGAAGTACCCATGATTCGGATTCCGTAACGCTCTAATTTAGCCGCTAATTTTAAGGCTGTTTGTCCACCCAATTGAACAATGACGCCAACTGGTTTTTCATGGAGGATGATGTCATAAATATGTTCCCAAAAAACAGGCTCAAAATATAATTTATCGGCAGTGTCAAAATCGGTAGACACTGTTTCAGGATTGCAGTTAATCATGATCGTTTCATAACCACATTCTTGCGCAGCCAAAACCCCATGAACACATGAATAATCAAATTCAATTCCTTGTCCAATTCTATTAGGACCTGATCCCAAAACCACAATTTTTTTCTTTGGTGTCACCACCGACTCATTTTCTTGCTCGAAGGTTGAATAATAATAAGGAGTTTGAGCAGCAAATTCAGCCGCGCAGGTATCAACCAATTTATACACCCTATTAATGCCCATTTCACTTCGTTTGGTGAAAACTTCTGATTCCAAACATTTTAACAAGTGAGCAATTTGACGATCTGCATAACCTTTTTGTTTAGCATCAAATAAAACATCGTAATTAATTGTTTGAATGGTGAATTTTTGAATTTGTTTTTCGAGTAAAACCAATTCTTCAATTTGGCGCAAAAACCACTTGTCAATTTTAGTTTTTTCTTGAATGGTCTTGAATGGAATTCCTAATTTCATGGCATCATAGATGTGAAATAAACGATCCCAACTTGGTGATTCCAAACTTTTTAAAATTCGATTTTGATCCGTTAACTCGCGTCCATCGGCACCCAAACCATTTCGTCCAATTTCAAGCGATTGACAAGCCTTTTGTAATGCTTCTTGAAAACTGCGACCAATCGCCATCACCTCACCCACCGATTTCATTTGAAGACCTAATCGCGTGTCGGCTCCAGCAAATTTGGAGAAATTCCAACGTGGAATTTTTACAATCACATAATCCAAGGTAGGCTCAAATAAAGCCGAGGTTGTTTTAGTAATTTGATTTTTTAATTCATCCAAATGATATCCAATTGCCAATTTCGATGCGATTTTTGCAATCGGATAACCAGTTGCTTTTGATGCCAAGGCCGAAGATCGAGAAACCCGAGGGTTAATTTCAATTGCAATAATATCTTCTTTTTCATCTGGACTCACTGCAAATTGAACGTTACAACCACCGGCAAAATTTCCGATGGAACGCATCATTTTAATGGCCATGTCTCTCATTCGCTGAAAGGTGGTGTCAGAAAGTGTCATTGCTGGCGCAACCGTAATAGAATCACCTGTGTGGATTCCAAGCGGATCAAAATTTTCAATCGAGCAAATAATGACGACATTGTCGTTCGCATCTCTCAATAACTCCAACTCGTACTCTTTCCACCCCATCAACGCTTTGTCAATCATCACCTCGTGAATAGGTGACAAATGCAGTCCTCTTGTCAATAATTTATCAAATTCTTCTTCTTCATACACAATTGCTGCTCCCGTACCACCTAAGGTGTACGATGCGCGGATACATAATGGAAACCCATATTCTTGGGCAATTTTTTTACCTTCTAAAAATGATTTAGCAGTCGATTGAGGAGCCATTGGTACCCCAATTTTTTCCATCAACAAACGGAATTTTTCTCTGTCCTCTGTAATTTCAATCGCCTCAATATCCACCCCAATAATTTTTACTCCAAATCGATCCCAAACTCCTTGTTCACCACATTTAATTGCCAAATTCAACGCCGTTTGTCCACCCATTGTTGGTAAAACAGCATCAATTTTATGATTTTCTAAAATTTTAACAATCGAAGCTACCTCCAACGGCAACAAATAAATATGATCAGCCATCACTGGATCTGTCATAATTGTTGCAGGATTACTGTTAATCAAAATCACTTCAATTCCTTCTTCTCTCAACGATCGCGCGGCTTGAGAACCAGAATAATCAAATTCACATGCTTGACCGATTACGATTGGTCCACTACCGATAATTAAGATGGATTTGATGCTGCTGTCATTTGGCAGA
>JADZFJ010000433.1 GCA_020849935.1 Crocinitomix sp.
ATATTCAACCGTTTTATAAGGGAGATGTTCAATTAAATCAATACACCACTTCGCAAAAAATATTTGCCTTCAATTTTACAGATGTAAAGGACAAAGAATATCTAACGAAACTGAAAGGAATGGCGGTAAAAGCCATGACTTATGTGCCAGTTATTTGGGTGGAAAAAAATAAACAAATGTTTAGTGTCGGTAGAAAGGCGTTTGCTTTTCCATTGATAAATATAGATTCGGCAAGTTATTTTAATACAAGTACTGTCCAATTAGCTATCACTAATAAGTTTAATCCTTCTCACCAAAGCAAAAACATTATTGGAAAAATTGATGGGAAGAAGAAAAATAAATTTATTGTACTCTCTGCGCACTTTGATCACTTAGGAAGAATGGGAACCGATACTTATTTTCCCGGTGCAAACGACAACGCCAGTGGGGTGGCCATGTTACTTTCTTTGGCAAAATATTACCAAGCACATCCGCCAAAATATTCAATCGTGTTTTGTTTTTTCAGTGGTGAAGAGGCAGGATTAGAAGGCTCAAAGTATTTTGTTTCTCACCCTTATTTTAAACTTAGCCAAGTTAAATTTGTTTTAAACATTGACATCATGGGTGCGGCGGACAATGGAATTACCGTTGTCAATGCAACGAAACATGTGGAAGATTACGAAAATCTCGTTCGCTTGAACAGTGAAAAGGGGTATCTGAACGAAGTTAAATCTCGTGGACCAACGGCGAATTCAGATCACTACTATTTTTCTGAATTGGGGGTGCCTGCCTTTTTCATCTATTCGATGGGGAGTGTGCGGAATTATCATGACATTTATGATTCAGTAGAAAACACTCCACTTACAAAGTTTAATGAAGTACACAAGTTGTTAATCGACTTCATAGCTACCAAATGAATTGATTAACTGTTAAAAATTACCAAAATGTAATTTTTGTGTTAAAAAAACAACAACTTATTTTTAGGTAAATAAAGCTTAGTATTATTTTTTTAAACAATTGATAAACAGGCATTTAAATTTTTACTAAAAATTTTTCTTATTTATTTTTCAACGATTATTTAGCAAAATTTTTGTCTCCAAAAAAAAAAAATAGTGAAGTGTAAGTTTTTTTTTATAAATTGATGCCAAATTTTCTATTAGATATGAAACAATACTAAAAATTTAAATTAGTACTCACCCTCTGCTTAAGTCTTGGACTAGCACTGGCGTGGGGACAGGTAACGGTGCTGAATTACACCGGAGCCATGACATCGTACACGGTACCACCTGGTGTTACTACGATAAGAATTGAAGCGCTTGGTGCACAAGGTGCATCTGGACAATCTGGTTTAGTCGGAGGTCGAGGAGCTAGAATGCAAGGAGACTTTACAGTTGTTCCAGGCTCTACAATTATTGTTGCTGTTGGTGGTCGTGGACAAGGACAAAGTTCAGGTTCGAATGGCGGCGGCGGCGGCGGAAGTTTCGTCGTGATGGCTGACCCACTTGCTCCTTATACTATTGGTGTTGGTCCGTTTGCGGGTACAAAAGTTAGACCACTAGTTGTTGCTGGTGGAGGTGGAGGAACTCGTGCTTCTGCAGGTGCTTCTGGAAACCCAGGTGTGATTGGTGCAATGGGAACTTCAAGTTCTGCATCTTCTTCTGTTGGTGGAGGTTCTCCAATTACTGGTGCTACTTTAGGTGGTATCGCTGCTTCTTCTTCTTGGGGATCAGGCGGTGGAGGATTTGTTGGTGATGGTGGAAATGATGGTTCTTTTGGTTGCGGTGGTAAATCATTCATTAACGGTGCTTTTGGTGGAACAGGATGTGGTTCTTCTGGAGACAACGCTGCTGGTGGTTTTGGTTGCGGTGGTCAAGGTCGTGGCTCTTGGGGCGGCGGCGGCGGCGGCGGCTGGGCTGGTGGCCAAGGTGGATTTGTTGCTGGCGGTGGCGGATCTGTAAACAATGGTGTTGCTCAAGTAAACGCTTCTGGTTTTAGAGATGGTGATGGTCAAGTGACCATTCAAGTATTATGTATTGGTCTTGTACCTACTATTCCTGTTACAGGAGTATGTATTGGTGAAACATTAACTTTATCTGCTGCTTCGGTAACAGGTGGTTCTATCACTTGGAGTGGTGGTGTAATTAATGGAGTTCCTTTTGCTCCACCTTTGGGTACTACTAATTATGTAGCTTCAAGTTCCAGTCCACTGGATTGTGGATTTAATATAGATATATCCGCTTCGGAGATACCTGATATTGAAGCGTTTTCGAGTTTACCTGCGGCCTGTGAAGGGGCAATTATAACCCTATGGGGTGAAGGTGGTGATACTTACACATGGTCAGGAACGGGTGATGTTACCCCAATTGACAGCGTTGGTTTCTTAGCTGAACCTGGTACAGTTACTTATACGGTGATTGGTTCTATTTTAGGATGTGAAGGTCCTCCGGATATGGTTACGCTTGTTGGCTCTGCTCAACCAGATGTGATCGGAACTGCTGATCCTGCGACTGTATGTTTAGGTGATTCTTATACCTTAACTGGTTCTGGTGATTTAGCTGTTGGATTTGAATGGGGTGGTGGTATCGTTGATGGTGAACCTGTAACTCCAGAAAGTGCTGGTACATTTGTTCACATCGTTATTGGTGTTTCTGCCGCTGGATGTTATGATACAAGTTCTGTAACTGTTTAAGTATATCCTACTCCAATTGTAACTGCTGGTTTAGATGTTGCTGCTTGTGAAGGTCATGATGTTGTGTTAAATGCCGAAGGTGCATTGACTTACACTTGGGTTCCTGCAATCACTGAAGGAGTTCCTTTCCCTGCTTTAGCTGGTGAAACTACTTATACAGTAACTGGTACAGATATCAATGGATGTGAAGACGAAGATGAAATTATTGTAACTGGTGTTGAATTACCAACAGTAGCTAGTTCTATTATCACAGACGAGTTCTTCGGATATGATGGTGCAATTGATATTACTGTAACTGGTGGTTCAGGAGATTATATCTTTGATTGGTCAAATGGAGCAACTTCTGAAGACATCACTGGTTTAACTGCTGGTGTTTATACAGTGATCATTAACGACATCACTATCAATGAAGGTCAATGTCCATCTGAAGCTTCTTTCACAGTTTCTAGTTTTGTAGGTGTGGATGAAAATGGAAAAATCATTTTTAATGCTTATCCAAACCCAACTACAGATCTTATTTCAGTAGTTTACCAAGGTCAATTCTCTTACCAAGTAATTAACTTAATTGGTGAAGTTGTAACTTCAGGAACTGCTAACAATCAACAAATTATTTCTTTAAAAGACTTCGCTAACGGAACATACGTTGTGAAAGTAATGTCTGGAGAAAATGTTGGTTACGTTCAAGTTGTAAAACAATAAGAACTTCTAATAGACTTAATTAAAATTTTGAGGGTCGTCTGGATAAAACCAAGACGACCCTTTTTTTTGTCACTATTTTTTATGAAAAAGTATTTTGTTTTGTTTGTTTTTTTTGCGACTAACTTGTCGTTTTCGCAAGATTGGTTTGAAATTCCAAGTGGTACGACAAATCATTTAAATGCTATTGATTTTCCAACTGAAATGGTAGGATATATTGCAGGCAATGACGGTGTCTTATTAAAAACTACCAACGGTGGTGCAGATTGGTCATCAATCGCTTATTCAGGGTTAGATTTTGTAGATGGAATAGAAAATGACAATTTATTAAATCTTAAATTTATTTCGGATCAAATTGGGTACATCACAGTTGGGCCTGTTTCAAATGGAGTTTATAAAACCTCGAATGGAGGGACAACGTGGGAATTAGTTGCGCCAGCAGAGGATACCTTATGCGCCCATTACGGTCTTTATTTTTTTGGAGAAGACGATGGTTTTTTAGGAGGTCGAGGGTGTGAAACGGCGGATGAAATTCAAAAAATTGGGTTGGATGGAATTTCCAATACGACCATTTCAGGTTTGCCAAGTTCAACAACGATGGTGGTTGATTTTGATTTTTTTGACGCAAACACAGGAATCGCCGTTACAGGTGTCGAAGGGAATGGGAAAATTCTTCGAACTATTGATGGAGGAATAAATTGGACCTATATTTTTCCAGGTTTACCAGCGGGTAGCGAATTAACATCCGTGCGATTTATGAACGAAAATTTGGTGTACATAGGATATCGATCTTCAGAATTAAGTCTGGGTTTATTGCGTAGCGACGATGGTGGATTATCTTGGGCTTACGACTTAGAATCTACTACCTTTTATTACCCAAATTTTAATGCGTTACATGTTTCGGGCAATGATTATTTATATGTCGGAGCAGATACGGATTTGGATCCAAATGGCGTAATTTTTGAAAAATCCACAGGCGATTTATGGAATTTTTACCCAGTTGATGAACGGATTTTTGGACTTTCATCCTATCGCGATTCAATTGTTTGGGCGGTGGGTGAAAATGGATACATTGTCGTAAATCAAGATCCGATTTATTTGGAAATTGAAGAAGCTGATAAATCAAACGAATTTGAGTTCATCTTAAGTCCAAATCCTGTTGTCAATCAATTATCAATTAAGGCATTAAATTCGAATAGTCCAATTGATTATTCAGACGCTCAAATTGAAGTTGTAAATCTTCTTGGTGAAGTACTTTACCAATCAAGTTTTTGCTCGGAAATTGAAGTTGGACACATTGAATCTGGGGTTTATTTTTTAATTCTCTCTCAAAAAGGACAAAATTCTAGTATCACCAAATTTGTGATTGAATAACTGTTTATTCGTCTTTTCCTTTTTTAAAACCATACACCAATTGTCCCCAAAAGGTTTTTGGAAATTTATCGTCATTTTCAAAGCCTAAACGAATATCTCTTCCGTCGCTTGGGATATAATTGGTGCGGAATAAATAATCCCAAATACTTAAGGAGATCCCAAAGTTGGCGCCGAATTTATGTTTTTCGGGTAAACTGTACGCATGGTGCCAAATATGCATTTTCGGATTGTTTAAAAGATATTTAAACGGTCCGTATGATAAATTAATATTGGCGTGATTTAAATGTCCAATGGCGATGGAAATATAATAAACCAAAAAGGCAGTGTCGTAATTAAATCCTCCAATCAATAAAAGGGCTAAATACTTCATTGGGGTATAGAATACATTTTCCATCCAATGGTAGCGTAAATGAGCCGCAAATCCCATTTCAAGGACCGAATGATGAACTTTATGAAAGCGCCATAAAAAATTAAATCGGTGCAGTAAAAAATGCGTGAACCATTGAATAAAATCTATGGCTAAGAAAAACAATATAAATTGTGCAACAGGATGTAAGGTAGAAAAATCGATCAAAACTAAACTCGAAAGATTTTCACCAAATAAATCCTGAAATCCACGTTCAGTTATTTTTGAAAATGCGGTAAAGATGATTAATTTAAAGAGGTAGAAATTAAAGAACATGTAAAATGCATCTAACCAAAAGTCTTTGCGAATCCGCGCTTGATTTTTGCGCCATGGAAACGCCACTTCGAGTCCCCAAACTACCAATGAAAGAACAACTAATAACCAAAAATAATTTTGATACCAAGGAACTGTATTAAAGGTGATTTCATTCCAAATATGGCGCGCATAATCACCAAACGTTGAAAAAAATAATTCGCTGTACGTGGCCGTTTCGGGGGTGCCTGTTTGTGAATACCCTTGAATTCCACCAAAGAGACTTATGGAAAAGAAGAAGATTAATTTTTTCATATCCTTAGTTTAATTATCTAACATGTTCAAAGCGAAATTAGTTCAATTGAATCATTATCTTTGCTACATTCATCACAAAGAATGAAATTATGATTGGAAAATTACAAGATTATCTAGTAAAAGAACTTGCAGACATTCGTGAAGCAGGATTGTATAAAAAAGAACGAATCATTGTAAGCCCGCAAGGTGCTGAGGTAACTATTGATTCTGGTGAAGAAGTGGTGATCATGTGCGCCAATAATTATTTGGGTCTTTCTTCTCATCCTGCGGTGATAGAGGGTGCTAAATCAGCCTTGGATTCTCATGGTTTTGGGATGTCTTCAGTTCGATTTATTTGTGGTACCCAAGACATTCATAAAACACTTGAAAAGAAAATTTCCGATTTCTTAGGAATGGAGGATACGATTTTATATGCGGCGGCTTTTGATGCAAATGGAGGAGTTTTTGAACCACTTTTTGGTCAAGATGATGCGATTATTTCAGATGAATTAAATCATGCCTCTATTATTGATGGGGTAAGACTTTGTAAAGCTGCTCGTTACCGTTATAAAAATTCTGATATGGCCGATTTAGAGGAGCAATTAAAAGCGGCTCAACATCACCAAAATCGAATCATTGTAACAGATGGTGTATTTTCAATGGACGGCTATGTGGCGAAATTGGATCAAATTTGTGATTTAGCAGAGAAATACGATGCCATGGTGATGGTGGACGATTGTCATGCAACAGGTTTTATTGGTAAAACGGGTCGTGGCACACATGAACATAATGGCGTGATGGGGCGTGTAGATATTATTACAGGTACACTCGGAAAAGCATTGGGTGGTGCAATGGGTGGTTTTACTTCCGGTAAAAAAGAAGTAATTGAAATGTTACGTCAACGTTCACGTCCGTATCTTTTTTCTAATTCTTTAGCACCAAGTATTGTTGGGGCATCGATTGCTGTTTTAGATTTATTGTCTTCTTCTACTGAATTAAGAGATAAATTGGCTGAAAATACACGTTATTTTAAAGAAGGAATTAAAAAAGCAGGGTTAGAAATTCGTGATGGCGATTCGGCCATAGTGCCAGTAATGTTGTACGATGCCAAGGTGGCGCAAGAATTTGCCAATAAATTATTGGCCGAAGGGGTTTATGCAGTTGGATTTTTCTACCCAGTTGTTCCAAAAGGGTTGGCACGAATTCGCGTTCAATTGTCTGCCGCACACACAAAAGCACACTTAGACAAAGCAATTGCTGCATTTGAGAAGATTGGTAAAGAATTAGGAGTGATTAAATAATAATCGAAATATGAAAATTATAGCAAGTTTAGCAATAGGGTTAATGTTGTTTTCCTGCCAAAGTCAAACGGAAGAGGAAACAACAGGAAGTGTAATGGAGGTAGAGGCGGAACAATCCGAGCTAGATGAAATTGCTTTAGCCGAGCAACCAAGTGTAGTACAAGATTTTTTTTCCGTTGGTAATGAAGTTATTGGCACACAATTTTGTTATGAGTATTATCCTTTAAGTCAATTGATATTGTATGGAAATTATCAAGATGGAGATTGGGCAAAGTTTGAAATTTCTGACCATTATTTAACGGCTCATCACGAAAAATGTGATGTTTTGTTGGAGTTTATGGTATTCGAAGCTCAGGGTATTAAACGGGCCTTTCTAAGTCAAATGAACAAAACAGACCAACAATTTGACGTGTTAATTTGGGATAATACCGCCAATAAATGGAATGTGGAGAAAAATTTACCTTTCCCTGAAAACACCAATTATTTCGGAAAATTATCTGAACAGGAAACCGACTTAGTAAAAAATTATGGAGCTGATTTCGTGTACATTAATCCAGATGATCAAACGGCCTCATTTGTGTTTTCTTCTTGGTCGATGAATATGAATTTGGACGAAAAGGAAAAAGGGAAATTTAAAAAAGATCCTGAATTTGAATACGAACTAGGAATTAATAAGGAAACTAACCTTTTAGAAATTAAGCAAAATCCAATTCAATAAGAAATTTTTATTGAATGAAATGAACAAGATTGAAAGTTAATGGTTTCTAAAAGACGATTTAAGAAATAGGGTATGATTATTTTAATTTCAATTATTGGCGCATTTTTTTTCATGGAGTTTATGGCTTGGTTTACCCATAAATTTGTCATGCACGGTTTATTGTGGAAATTGCACGAAGATCATCATCAACCAACAGGAAAATTATTTCAAAAAAACGACCTGTTTTTTCTCATCTTTGCCATACCATCTTGGCTAAACATTATGTTTGGCTTTATCAATAAAAACCACGTAATGATTGGTATCGGCTTTGGAATTGCAGCGTATGGGTTGGTCTATTTTTTAGTTCATGACATTCTAATTCACCGAAGAAAAAAGTGGTTTGATAATATCAATAATCGATATTTCAGAGCGGTACGAAAAGCGCACAAAGTACACCACAAAAATCAATACAAAGAAAAAGGCGCTTGTTTTGGAATGTTAGTTTTTCCGTTGAAGTATTATAAGTAAGTTACAGAGTTCATATTGACTCGTATTCTTCGCTGCGTTGTGTAAAATTTTCTGTTAATATTGAAAGTGAATTAGCATTGTTGAATTTATAATCTCTAAGTATTTCACTTTTTATTCCAGCTCAAAGAGCTCTTTAATAGCGGATTCATATTCAAGTTTTTCGGCTAAAACGATGTATCTTAACCATTCAACCACACCTTGTTTTAGTTTTAAAATTAAAGCATAATTGTCTTTTACATAAACCAAGCTATGATGTTTATAAAATGATTGTTGTCCTAATTCTTTTATAATTGTTGTTGAATCGAGTCCTACGAATGCCATTTCAGGTAAATCAAAATCATTAAACTTTGCAGTCAATTCAATAAGTACTTCATTGGGGTTTAAATAGTCATCTTGATACTTGTCATTTGGTTGAAACGTTTTGATTACTAAACCATCTTCTTTGAACGATATTAATTCTTTATTCTTGCCAATGTATCCTGCATTTGAATGTTTCATTTCTTTTCCATCATCAATGTAGTTTGTGGTTTTTGGTTGAAACATGAAAAATCGATAACCTGTTCCTCTAAAATCAGGTTTAAAATGATAATGGTTAAAAGTGACACCACCACTTAACGAAGTATTTTTTTTTGATTTAAATGTAAAGAGATCAAAAGGTTTAATTAAAAAACTATCGGTATTTAACATTTTATTGTCAAAGCTAAGGTCAGTTTCCTTGATTTAATCAATATCCGATTTGGAAGAATCAGATAAAAGTGCACTTTCAGTTTGCTTTTCTGTACTTGGTTGACAAGAAATCACTAATGAAAACAACACAAGGTGGATGATTATGGCCATTTTTCAGCGACTATCCCTTATTCCAAAAATTCATAGTTCGCTCAATTCCGATCGAAACAAAACTTTTGACACATTCGGTAGCCTGTGTTAATCTTTCCGCCAATACTTGTCTTTCTTCCGCA
>JADZFJ010000434.1 GCA_020849935.1 Crocinitomix sp.
AGGGTATTCAAATAATTTTCACTTTCGGTGCGTGGCATTTCGGTTAATTCAGAAAATTCTTTGGCGGTCATGGAAGTATAGGTCGAAAATAAAGCACTCCAGGTTTTATCATAATTCTTTTTGGTTGCTGTTGGAAACAATTTAAGCAAGGTGGTTTCAAAGGTGGCAAAGGGTTTTACCCCATACACTATTTCCTTTTTACCAGTCGAATCTGTAAAAAACATCGTCGGAAAACCTCTTACGCCAAATTCTGAGGACAATTTTAAATCATCGTCAAAAAGTTCTTTTGCTTTTCCTTCATAATCTTGCTTAAATTTAACGAGGTCCAATCCTACTTTCTTTCCTGCCAATGCTAAATGCTCCCATTTGGTAATGTTCTTTTTTTCAAGAAAAACCATTTCTCTGATGGCACGAAGAAACAATACCGCCTTTTCCTTATCTTGCATTTGCGCGGCTTTGAATGCAATGGAAGGTGGATACGAGGACGACAAAGGGTCTTCTAACCAAACGTCCCCATCAATTGGCATATCGTAATAGACACTTACTTCGTCCCAATGGTGCGCCACGTCAGAGGGTTTACTAATTCCTCCACTGTTGTAATTCCAATCAGGCAATAAGCCACCCATTCTGTATTCAATTTCAATATAATCACCATAGGCCAACTTGAGTTTGCGTAGTTGCGGTTCAATGCCCCAACAAGAAGAACAAATTGGGTCGGTGAAATAAATTATTTTTATTGGTTTTTTCTGTGCTTTTACAGTCGTGCTATCTGTCAAACTTGTTTTGTGGGCTGGTAGTTCACACACACCACTTTCTGGGTCGCACATTAAAGGGTTTTTATTTTCCATGTCGTTTTTTACTTGGGCTTGGCAACCTACATTGCTTAAGGTGAATACTAGGAATAAAATAAGATAAGTTATTTTCATTTTTTATGTGTCTTAGACCATTTGTGTATCTTTGTACAAAGTTCGGGACTTAATTTCAACCGTGCAATAAGTCAGAAAATTATGACTACAAAAAAAGTGATTAGTGAAAGTGAAACGTGTCCCGCGCAAAAACTATTGAAAATGCTTTCGGGCAAATGGAAACCTGAAATTTTTCGTTTGGCACTCGAAGCACCCATCCGATTCAGTACCTTGTTGCGACAAATTGAAGGTTCTAATAAACAAACTTTGGCTGTTGCCTTAAGAGAATTGGAAGAAGTGGGTTTGTTAGAAAAAATCGTCGTTCAGCAAAAACCTTTGCATATTGAACACAAACTTACCGAAAAAGGAAAATCCTTAATTCCTGTTTTTGAGCAGTTAGAAAATCTTGGTTAACAGTTGCTTTTCCAAATCGTATCAATTTCGCAAGTTGGCAACCTAAGTCTTGGGTGAAATTTTTCAACATAGGCCTGTCGAACGTTAACGAAGATCCGAAAAAAAAATTAACCAGTTCGACGAGGTGTCAAACTGGTTAAAAAATCCATTTTTAATTAAAGACTTTTAGTCGTTTTTTAGCCGGTACATCTACCAACCAAAAAATCAATAAAATCTAAGATTTCACCACTTTTTTAACTGCCATTGTACCGTTTTTCGCAAGTATTTTAGCAATGTAAATTCCACTTGGCAAACTTGAAATATCAACCGTACTTTCTTGTCTAATTAAAATCACTTTTCCGTTTAAATCTAATAGTTCTACCCTGTCTAAATCCGTTGCTAATTGTAGGTTAATTTCGTTTTGCGCAGGATTAGGAAACAAATCCACCATTAATTCCAAATTCATTCCCCCTTTAATCGAAGCGGTATTTGGTCGCATCGTCTCTGCTCCCCAACAATTTGAAGTGCTTCGCATCATGTCTATGGTAAAGGCATCTCCTTCAAACGTTCTGGGCACCGAAGAGGTAATCAAACCAGTCTCTAAAGACACCCCAACAATATCACCTGCATGGCTAAAATAAAAGGTCATTGTTGCTGGATCAATAAAAGAACCTCCCGTTAAATTTCCGCCTGCCTCAATGTTAATCGGCGAAATATAAGTCACCTCGCCTGTGTTCGGATCTACTTTAGAAAGTCTAAATGTGGTGGAATCAACCACCTCAATCTCCATCATCAATAAGGTATCGTAAACGGTTGAGATGTAGTTTTGTCGCACAATTCCATAAATCGATGTGTCTGCACAACTATAGGTGATGTGATCAAACATGGCCATTTCTGGTAATAAAAAAGGTACTTCGCTAAAAATCTCCCCAGTGTACACATCTATCCCAACTAATTTAGAAACAGACGAATAATAGTACACCATTTGGTAAGGATCAATCGAGTTTCCAGCTAAGGTATAAATATTGCCTAAAGATGCGCTTCCAATTAAGGAATATACTCCTGTCACCGGATCCAAAGAACCAAAACGAATCTGCGTAGAATCATACACCTCAATAGTTTCCATTAACGTGCTGTCATAATAAGTAGAATAAAAATTGTTTGGCACCATGCCATAAATTAAAGAATCACTCGGATTAAAACGAATGTTTTGAAAAGCAGAAGAAGGCAATTCGCCAGTGATCGGAACATTGTTCTCCAACTCCCCTTCGTCAATATCAAACGTAAGCAAATTGAACCCACTGCCAATATAATACTCATTCGAATAAGGGTTTATGGTGGCGCCACTCAAGTTAATGCCCATATTATAAGCAGCTGTTCCAACGTTCAAAACAATCCCTGTTAACGGATCAATAGTTCCGAGTCTAACCGTCCCCGAATCAAAAACTTCAATTTCTAACATCAAGGTGCTGTCATACACTGTCGATATATAATTGGTTCTTACCATGCCAACATTTTGCGAAAAGCCGCTGCCAAAATGCAAAAACAACATGAATAGTAAAACGTATTTTTTCATAATTTTATTTTTTCGTTTTATTATAAGACAGTTAAATTTAAAAAACGCTTCTCTAAAAAATATTTTTTTTTTCAAAATGTGGGGGATATGATTGGAATGTATGAATTTCGTTAATTTGAAAGTGATAATTAATTAATTCTGCGCAAGTATTTAATCCAATTCCCAAAATTGATTGTTTTGGGATGGTCATTCGAAAAAAATTGAGTTAATTCATTTGTAAGCCATTCTTCTACTTCTTGATAAGTTGTTGTCCCTGCTTCAATCACCGCTGTAATATTACTTTGGGTGGTAAAATACAAAACCAATTCTTCTTTCGTATAGACGATTGGATTTTTAAATTCCTCCTCTTTTTCGAGAATGAAATTTTTGGAAAACAACTGCTCATTCGACCATTGGTAACTATTATTCCGTTTGGGAGCCGGAAACTTTTTTAAATAAACCTCTGGATACCATGTACTAAAACCGGCAACTCCCTGCATTTCAGATATAAAAAAATTGTCATACAACACCAACCAACCTCGCTTTGTCAACAATCTATTTGCCTCCACCAGAAACTTGTCGATATCAAACCAATGCACACCTGAACAAACTGTAATTAAATTAAATTCACCCTCTCCAAACGGTTGGTTTTCAGCGGTCGCAATGCTGTAATTTATTTGGTCTTGCGCTAAAGCTCTTTTTAACATTTCTTCAGAAATGTCCGTCCCATAAACATTCGTCGCAATTTCGAGCAATGCCTTCGTCGACAAACCCGTTCCGCACGCCACATCCAAGGCCCTTTCCAGTTGGTGGTCAAGTTGCAAATGTGTTTTAATTCGAGCAATCGTGTTGTTATGAAAATCGGGTCTACCTTGCGAATAGCGCTCGGCAGCATTTTTATGGTCAAAGTAATTCATTTTGGTTGATTTTTTAATGAAACCATTTTACTTTTTCTTGTTAGGAAACTTAAAACCCAAACCAGCATTGAGAAAACCAGTGGAAGCGATCCCAATTCGGATGGTGAAAGGAGAATCGTCTGCTACATATCGGTATCCAATTCCAAAATGAACAAATTCATAGGGTTCTTGGTAACCGTTTTGCATGTTGGTGTATGGAATATTAAGTCCAAAAGAAATTTCAAATTTATTCGCTTTTTTGCCGTGTAAACCAATTAAGTAGGCTGAAAAAGCGAATAGAACATCAGAATCATAAGGAACACCCACCCTTCCTGCTATCCCATAACCAAAATCCAGTCGGACTGAGTTATGATAAAAATGGTCTATCCTCGCCTCCAATCCTATCAAATCAAAGGAAGTATTTAAGATATACGGGTTAATGTTGACATTGAAATAGGGTCTTCCTTTCGGTTCTTCAACTTCATTTGCAGTGGTTTCTTGAACAACATCATCTTCTTGACAAAAGCTGTGATTAATCGCAATTAAGAACAAAATAAGACACCAAGTTTTCATTATTCATGAAGATTAGTGGTTAAATTTAAAAAAATCCGTCGATTTCGGAGCATCTCAAAATGTCGGAAGCTGCTAGCTCGGTTTTGTTTTTTATATTCTAAAAATAGTGAAATTTGGTTAAGTGATTGAAATAATGCTGTGATTATTGGAAATGGTGGAGGTTTGATGAGGGATTTGTGTGGGGTTCTGTTCTAAGATTTTGGTTATAAGATTAGTGCATTTCACTTCATTCTAAAGTTAGTCCTAAAAAAATTGGTTTACTTTTCATTTTTCCATCAGCTTGTTGTGTAATATTCGATTAATAACTTGTTTCCTTGACGCCACTTTATCCACCCTGATTGTAATTTTGTTTTGCTATTTGTATAACTCTCGTCACAATAGTCCGCTGTAAAAATTTCAATCCAATCGCCTTTCATTGATTTTACCTGAAAACAATCTTGTCCTTGATAAGTTATTTCTTCTGAATTGTCCGTTGGTGAACTTTTGATTTTTTGTGGATGATCTTGCAGTCTTACTACGCCAAACATTTCCTTCAAATAGGTTTCCCAATCTTTGAAACGAGTGAGTTCATTTTTTTTAAGCCACAAAGTTTCTCCAGTTTCGTTGTTAACCATCACCTCTAACCACTCATCTTTAGCGGTCAAACACCGAAAAACGAATTGAGAATAATCAATCCTCAACACTTCTGGATTCAGCCAATCTTTATGTTCTTCCAAGTCACGAATGTTCCAACTGTGAATGGTCAAATCGTCAAAAAACTCAAGTGTTTTTTTGGGCTCATTCTCGTTCAGCGTTGCATAAAAGGGTAGAGTCGTTTTATCGTCAAAATTAAT
>JADZFJ010000435.1 GCA_020849935.1 Crocinitomix sp.
GATAAAATAAAAAAACTAAAATTACGTAGTTAACTTTGTACAATAGTTTACTTATGCGGATTGTCTTAGTTTCTTTCGTTATCGCCTTTGGTCTAATTGCAATTTCTTGTAAAAAAGACAAGGGTTTCACCAAGAATCACCTTGATTTTTCGGAAGATACCTTATTGTTTGATACTGTTTTTACCACCGTTGGTTCGGTGACCAAAAGATTTAAAGTGTATAATAATAATGCCAGTCCTATCCGAATCGATGAAATTGAATTGATGGGCGGCGAAGATTCTCCTTTCCGAATTAATTTTGACGGTGTACCCGGAATCTATCACCAAGATATCGAAATTGATTCTAAAGATTCGTTGTTTGGATTTGTCGAAGTAACCTTAAAAGTGAATAATGCCACCAATCCAATGGTAATTTCTGATTCGATTCGTTTTTTAACCAATGGCTTAAATCAATATTTAAAATTGGATGTATGGGGACAAGACGCCTATTTTCATTCAAACGAATTGGTGGCCGACGAAATTGCACTTTGGAATAATGACAAGCCCCATGTATTATATGGTATTGTAGCCGTTGGTTATCCAGGGCTCGATTCGAATTTGACCTTAACAATTCCTGCGGGAACGGATATTTATGCGCACAAAAATGCACGCTTGCTCGTTTACAAAAGTTCGATTGATATTAATGGTAGTTTAGGTAATGAGGTTACTTTTCAAGGAGATCGATTGGAAAGCTTTTATGATGATGTGGCTGGCCAATGGTGGGGCATTCATCTGATTCAAGCCCAAACAAGTTCGATCGAATACGCCAACATCAAAAATGCCTCGGTTGGATTACGAGTGGATACCACTTTTGCTGGCTTAACGTTGGACATGGCGAATACCATCATTGATAATTCAAGTTTCTATAACCTAAATTTGGTGGCAAGTCCTAAAGTGAATGTTGAGAATTGCGAATTTGGTCGTGCTGGCTTGGCTTCCGCATTTTTATTTGCTGGTGGCGAGTACAATTTTAAGCATTGTAATTTTGTCAATTATTGGACAGGAGGTAGGGGAGGACCAGCATTTTCGATTCAAAATTGGTATAAATTTGAAGAAACCATTTATGTGAGCAGTATCAAAAATTCGCGTTTTGATAATTGTATTTTTTATGGAAATAGTTTGAACGAATTTAATGTCGATACCTTGATGGGGTTAGAAATGGATTTTCAATTTAACGCCTGTTTGATGAAAAAAGAAGAAATCTATACTTATCCGAATTATTCAGCTTCGGTGATTTGGAATATAGATCCTTTATTTGTCGATCCTAGTTTACAAGATTTTCATCTTCAAGAAGGTTCTCCTGTAAAAGATGCAGGTGACCCACTTTTTTCAAATGGTGTGGATATTGACGGCGTTTCGCGAACGATTCCAGCAATTGGATTATACGACCTATAAAGGTATTAGTTAACGCTGATTGTTTTTTGCAAGACCTCTTTGTCGCCAGTGAACGAAAAATTCCGATAGACATTTAACGTGATCACGTAAGACCCTGGAACGGTAAACGAATGACTAAAAGATTCGTCCGACCAACCACGATTATTTTCTGGTGCACCGACAGGGCCATCCATAAACCATTCAAAACTTAAGGCGCGTTTTGAACAGGACGTAAATTGAATCGGCGTTCCAGTGGACGTACTTTCGGCACTGAGTTCCATACACACTTCCGGAGGACGGCGACATCCGATAATAATTAGGGAGCAGAAGGTTAAGAGTAGGTAAAAATTAATCTTCATAAAATCCAATACTTTACACGAAATTAAGAAAGAAGTTTGGAATTACAAGCTAATCATAAAAATTTGGGTTGACGATTCCACACATGCAAATCTAAAATCACTAAACATTTAGCGAAATATTCTCTGAATTTGGACATACTCCGTTTGGGATAAGGATTGGTTGCTGCAAATCCAACTGCATTCATTTGGTAATAATTGGCAATGTAAAGGGCCCTTTCGGTATGGAATTCCTGAGATATAATAGTGATATCCTCACATTTAAAAACCTTTTTCGCCCGAACTACCGAATCCAATGTTCGGAATCCTGCAAAATCTTTAATGATATCTTCACTAGGAATTCCGTGTTCGATTAAATAATTCGCCATGTCAGTTGGTTCGTCGTATCCTTTTATATGATTGTCTCCACTGACCAGAATTTTATTGATCTTTTTTTGATGATATAAATCGATCGCCGCATCCATTCGATACTGAAAATAGAGGTTGATGCCATTGGTTGCCGCTTTTGAGGTTCCTAAAACTAACCCATATTCGCGAAAGGGAATGGCATTAACGTCGGTGTAAATTTGATTCTTAGTTTGATTAATTACCCGATAATTACAGTAGATAATAAAAGCAGTAAAACCAATAAATAAAGTGAGAAAAATAATTTTTATCTTCATGGTACAAAAATAATTCAAAAAAAATGGGGGGCAACTCAACTTTTTTATTCGTTCTTGTTTAACCTGTAAAGTGCTTGAAATCAATTATTATATGGAGAAATGGTGCGCGCAATATATTATTTTTTTTGACGTTTACAAATTATTGCAA
>JADZFJ010000436.1 GCA_020849935.1 Crocinitomix sp.
AATGGTCGATGAACTTTCAAAGGCAATCACATCGGACGAACGGATATTACTTCGGATCACGGCCACTAAATCTTTTAGGAGGCCTCTTTGTAAATCACTGCCCAACGTTGAGTACACTTGAGATGAATTACTGATGTGAATCGCGCAAATATTACTTGAGCCTTCTGTTTGTTTTAGACGTTCGATTTCATATTTCAACATCGTGCGGAAGGTGTCATATTTAATCGTTCCAACCACATCATCAATATCTTTTGACGTTGTATTAAATCCTTTTATTGCAGCTAGTTCACCCTTTTTGGTTAACCTAAACGACTTAATTTCGGTGGACACCAAATTTTCCACTGTTTTATCATTTCCGCAGGACAAACATTTGGCGTTTACAAAGTAATCTTGAAATTTATGATCGCAATTATTACATTCGTGAATCACCGAAGGTTTATCGTAATCAACTCCAATATGACGCAAACGTTTATTACATTTTGGACAATCTAATTTATCGTCGATTGCGTTGCGGTAATCTTTCATTGGTCCAACGTATCCGCACGGAAAATGGTGAATAATATCGTCAGGCGTGGTGTTTGAACTTGAACATTTAGGACAAACTTCGCGGTAACTTAAATGTCCGCTTGAACAAGAGGAACACAAATAAACGCGGTCGTAATATTCAGATCTTAAGATTCCTTCGTCTTCAGCAATTTTTAAAATATCAAGCGCTATGTGATCTTCTGAATGTTCGAAATTGACCGACAAAAGCGGATAATAATAATTAAAATTTGAATAAATATAAGGAACAGGTTCAATTACCTTTTGCTCTTTTGAATAGAGAAGCGTGATCAATTTCGTGATCAATTGCGCCTCAAAAGATATTGAATTGGTAAAAGTAAGGTCTTGAATTCGTCCCGAAATTCGTTCAACAACAGGACTGATTAAATTTAATTCGGCGACAGATTTAATGCTACCATCTGCCAATTGGGTGATTACCTCATCGACAAAATCTTCCTTTTTTAAGAGAAAGATTGGTTTTAAATAAATATCAGGTTGAGAGTTGGAACGGATCGAAGAAATCATTAATCGAACAAAATCCAAATTTTTACATTCGATAATGACCGCGCTATGAAATTGTACCTCTTCGATCGGAACGATTGTCAGGTTTTTGATGAATAAAAATGAATACCCCCCATACGTTAAAACAGAGTCAGAATTATCCTTATGTTGCGCAACTTGCTTCATTAGAAAGTCCTTTTATTTAATTTTACACTTAGTTTGTAATAGCGTTTCCAAATCTCCAAATCGCTTCCCGGTGCTGGAACAACATCTGCTGCAATTGTTCGTTTCGCTGGCTCAAACTTCTTTTGAAACTCTTCTGGTACTAACACTGTTGAGGAATAAAATCGTTTGATTTTCCCCTCACTTCTTTTTCCATCTGGGAAATCAACGGTGATGATATCCCCTTCTTTTACATACCTTAAATCTTCTTGCTCAAAATAACCCTTAATATAAACGGAATCAGACTGATAAATTGTAATGATTACCTCGCTTTTTAATGCAACCTCATAAGGTTCTTTGTAGATCTTGGCGATATATCCATCGACAGGAGCCAAAAACACACGGTAAGGTGAATAAGGATTTCCTTCTCTACTTTGCAATTGAGTCATGGTTGAATCGCTAATCCCCAAATCCAACAATTGACGTTTAAGTACCCCATTTTCAGATCGCTTTAATTTGATATCTGTTTCCAATTTGCTGATTTGATACTCCAAATTTGCTAAGTCACGTTCAGATGCAGCACCCAAAATGACTTCGTTTTCCATTCGTTTTAACTGTTTTTTATACGAATCAAGGAGTTCACTGTCTCCACGAATTCGGCTATTATTCAGGTCGATATTTTTTTGCAAGGTGTACATTTCGCGCTCTGACCCACCTTCATCCTCTTCTCCTTCTGCCATTTCCATTTCTTGGGCCATCTCCACAGGATCTTCAATCAGATACGTGAACAAAGTATCTCCTTTTTTTACATCCTCACCTTCTTCGATATAGTATTTCTCAATTCTCACATCTTGTGTTTCACTTATTTCCACACTATCAAAAATGATTTGACCATCCGCAGAAATAAAAAAATTATTCAGAAAAAAATAGCGCAATACAAAAAACAAAATAGTTCCCAATATTGCCAAATACACTACTCGATCCCAATTAAAACGAGTTTTTTGTTTCTCGTTGATCTTTTCTTCGAGGTATCGCAATTGAGAATTCTCTCTTCGCTTAAAATTAAGACTTCTCATTCGTTACGACCTTTTTTGTCAAAACTAATAATACGTTGCAAATCATGGTAAGCAAATTCATTTACATTCAACGAATCTTGTAACACATCTATTTTATCTTCCATCTCTAGACGATTAATAAAGTCTTCGGTTCGCAGTGCGATGACAACTTTTTCTTTATTTGCCTCCACAAAGGGTTTTAATTTCTTAATTAAGAAGTCGGTATCGACATTTTCATAGCACATAAAATACACTTTATCAACCAATTGAAACAATTGATCCATGACAAATGCGTCATAATGTTTAGGTACAGAAATTTCTAATTTTAATTGATTTGCTTTACAAAAACGACTGACTTCAGCCACAAAAATGACATATTTGTTCAATAAATCGCGCCGATCGGTTTCCCAATTATCAAAAGTATGGGGTTCAATGTCCAAATGAATTCCAGCTGGTTTGGTATTTGGATATTGCAACATCACACGATTTAAATACGCTGTAATGTCTTTATTGTAGAATAATTTATTGTCACCAAGCATAAAGTACACCTCACTGTTCTCAGAAGCGTATTCCATAAACTTCTTTTTCTCAACTGAAGGGTCGGTATCTGAAACTGCAACAATCAATTTTCCAAATTCGTTATACAAAGCATATTCAGCTAAAAAATCACTGGTATATGTTTCAAATGTTTTGCTCCAAATATAGACGTCTCTTTTTTTAGTGGTCACATACTGGTATAAATCTCCTGCTGATTGACTTTTAATAAGTTGATCGATGGACACTCCAGGAATTTTTGTGTGGATTTTAAGCGCTTTGAGATATAGCCCTTGCAATATTTCAGTCAATTCAATATCTGCTTCCACCAATTCGTCAAAAAGATCCAAGCCTAAAAATGGATCCACACCATTTTCGCTTAACCGTTCTTTGGCTTTTTCAATTCGCAAACGCTCACTAATTAATTTACGTTTTTGATAAGTGTCCACAAAACGTTTCATTTGACCTCTAAATTCGTGGGCAATATTCAAAATCTCTTCTTGTAACAAGGATCGGTCGCGTGCAAAACGTTCGTTTTCATAAATCCACTTTTCGTGTTCTACTTCATTGTTAAGTTTGGTGTCAAAGGTTAAAGGAATGGTTAAATTAACACCTGCGGTGAAAAACCCTCGATCTTGATCGGTGACAATGTCGTAATAATTATAACGCACAAAAGGCTGCAATCCAACCTCGTGATACCATTTAAAATATTCGGTGTAGGCAGAATTTCCTAAAATACTGTCCGTTTGAATACCCATGTAATTAAAAATGGCATCGTAATTCAAATCAATAATCGGTAAATCGGTTCCTAAGGGTTGAATTGAATCAACTTGAATCACTAGATAGTC
>JADZFJ010000437.1 GCA_020849935.1 Crocinitomix sp.
GAAAATGGTAAACCCATGGAAGAAGGTAAATTCACCGATGGTAAACAAGTGGAAGTTTATAAAAGATGGTACGATACTGGCGTTTTATCACAAGAAAAATATTTTAATGCTGAAGGACGTGAAGAAGGAAAAGTGCGCTACTATCACCCAAATGGAAAATTAGAATTTGAATATACCAAAAAAGATGGCGTTACAGTTGGTGAAGCTAAACGTTATTATCCAAATGGGGATGTAAAAGAAATCATCATGTACAACAGTGATGGAACAGTGGCTTCTCGAATTGAAAAAGAAATGGTGAACCCAGAAGTGACGGTGGAAGCTCCAGTTAAATCTTCTTCAAGCGCACCTGACGGAACAAAAGGAACCACCAACGGTAAAAAATTCAAAACAAACGGATACAATAAAGTATATAATGCAGATCAAGAATTGTGGATGGACGGCGAATTTAGAGAAGGTAAATTGCTTGATGGTAAATTATATAAATACGACAGCGACGGAATTTTATTAAAAATTGAAGTCTGGAAAGACGGTAAGTACCACTCCGACGGTCAACTTTAGTAAAAAATAATATTAAATTTGAACCCGAACTGAGTCTAAACTTGGTTCGGGTTTTTTATTTTTGAAAATAGATCATGCAAAAAGAACTAAAAATTTACAACACACTCTCTGGTCAAAAAGAAGTTTTTGTGCCCATCCATGCAGATAAGGTAGGCATGTATGTATGTGGACCAACTGTATATAGTGATGTACATTTAGGCAATTGCCGTACGTTTATTTCATTTGACATGATTTATCGCTACTTGCTGTATTTAGGATACAAAGTGCGTTATGTGCGAAACATTACAGACGCTGGTCACCTCGAAAATGATGCGGATGAAGGGGAGGATAAAATTTCCAAAAAAGCAAGATTAGAAGAATTAGAACCAATGGAAATTGTTCAAAAATACACCGTTGGATTTCATGCAATTTTGAAACAATTTAATACCCTGCCGCCAAGCATCGAACCAACGGCAACAGGACATATTATAGAGCAAATTGAAATTGTTAAAGACATTATCGCAAAAGGGCTTGCTTATGAAAGCAATGGTTCAATTTATTTTGATGTCGAAAAACACAATCAAAAACATGATTACGGTGTCTTATCTAAACGAAAAATTGAAGACCTAATTTCAGGTACACGTGATTTAGATGGGCAAGACGAGAAAAGAAGCCCACTTGATTTTGCTTTGTGGAAAAAAGCTTCACCTTTTCATATTATGCGTTGGCCTTCGCCTTGGAGCCAAGGTTTTCCGGGCTGGCACCTTGAATGTACCGCTATGTCACAAAAATACCTCGGAAGCAGATTTGATATTCATGGAGGAGGAATGGATTTAAAATTTCCGCATCACGAATGCGAAATCGCACAAGGTGAAGCAGTGAATGGTCACAGTCCTGTAAATTATTGGATGCATGCCAATATGTTGACATTGAACGGTAAAAAAATGAGCAAATCAACAGGGAATAATTTATTGCCTGAAGAGTTGTTTACTGGAAATACGGATTTATTAGATCAAGGATTTCATCCAACAGTGGCGCGATTTTTTATGATGCAGGCGCATTACCGAAGTGAATTAGATTTTTCTTCAGAAGCCTTAAAAGCATCTGAAAAAGGATTTCATAAATTAATGAATGGCATTAAAGCACTGGATAAGCTGCCTACGGCAAATACGAGTTCAGAAAATGTGGAATTACTTCTAATCCGTCTTCATGACGCGATGAATGATGATTTTAATACGCCCATCTTAATCGCAAATTTATTCGAGATCATTTCGTTTACCAATAAAGTGAATGATGGTAATGCCAGTGTAACCGAGAAAGATTTGAACGACCTCAAAACGGTGATTCATTCTATGGTATTTGACGTGTTAGGACTCACATTTTTAGAAGAGGTTGGAAACGATAAATTGGCAGGAACGATGGAGGTGATATTGACCTTAAGAAAAAATGCACGCGACCAGAAAGATTGGGGAACTTCGGATCTAATTCGAGACAAACTTTCAGAAGTAGGCATCCAAATAAAAGATGGAAAAGAAGGGACAAGTTGGACAATCAGCTAAACATTAAACCAAAATTCACAAAATTTCAACGCTTAAATTGAAGATTAAGTCCTTAGAAATTGGATTCGTGGTAATTTTGTATTTTGAAATTGTTTAGGTTTTGTTACATTTGCACCCAATTATTTAATAACCGATAAATAAAGTATGGAATCATTAATGATTTATGTGCCAATAGTGATGGCGATAATTGGTTTAGCCTTCATGGCAGCCAAAAGAAAATGGGTTTTGAAACAAGATGCTGGCGACGGCAAAATGAAAGAAATCTCTGATTATATTTACGAAGGAGCCTTAGCATTCTTAAAAGCTGAGTATAGATTATTAGCTATTTTCGTAGTAATCGCCAGTATTATATTGGCTTCCATTTCATTTTATGTACCAACCACGCATATATTGATTGTTGTGGCCTTCGTTTTTGGTGCATTCTTTTCTGCGTTGGCAGGAAATATGGGAATGAAAATCGCAACAAAAACAAATGTTAGAACAACGCAAGCTGCGCGAACTAGCTTACCAAAAGCTTTAAAAGTGTCATTTGGTGGAGGTACTGTAATGGGATTGGGTGTAGCTGGTTTAGCCGTTTTGGGTTTAACTGGATTTTTCATTTTCTTCTACCAATATTTCATGGGTAGTACATGGTCAACTACAGATCAAATGACTGTCGTTTTAGAAACGTTGGCTGGATTTTCATTAGGCGCTGAGTCAATTGCTTTATTTGCGCGTGTTGGTGGTGGAATTTATACAAAAGCTGCTGACGTTGGAGCGGATTTAGTAGGTAAAGTTGAAGCTGGAATTCCTGAAGACGATCCAAGAAA